>CAJBWJ010000025.1 GCA_903959355.1 uncultured bacterium | reverse complement strand
TTTCTTTATAAGAATGATCCAATTTTTTTATCTAACTTTTCTCTTTCGAGTGAACTAGATTTGAATAGAAAAGTTCAATTGCAAATAGAATTTGCCAAGATAGATCCTTTACTTTTTTCTACAAACATTGATTTTAAAGCTTTTTCCTATAAAGAAGCTCAGCCGCTCGTCAATGAGTTTATTGAGTTAATACAAAAATATCAATTTTTGAATAATGTTAATTTTTTAGATTATTTACGTCAAAGAAATATAGCTAAAGAGTTTTTTTATTTTGGAGAACAAGCTTACAAAGACAAAAACCCTACGATAGCAGCGTGGTATTATCAAAAAGCACTTGTTTTAAACCCCTTTATTATGGGTGACATCAAAGCTTCATTTTTGGATGAAAAGAATTTTGAGCAAGCTGCTGCTTTTCTAAAATATTTCAAAGATTTTAATCCAGACTCTATGAATGGAAACTTTTATCCATATATGGATTTCTACGATAAAACTTTGGTCTATTTATTTCAAAATGATCGTCTTGATGAATTTTATGTTTTGGCTGAAGCCATCTTTAGACAGCAACCTAACTTTTCTTGGTTTGTTTTTCGAGATATAGTTGCAACATCTAAAACACCAGAAGAAAAAGAAAGACTTTTAAAGGTTCATGAACACTTCAAAGACTTGTCAACTTGGGCGGATTTTTGGCCACTGAAAGATTAGCTTAGAGCTTCACTTTTTAAGCGCTTCAATTCCTGGTAGCTTTTCTCCACCGAGGAATTCTAAAGCCGCACCTCCAGCAGTTGAGACGTGGGTAAAACGGTCTCGAAGGCCACAGGCATTAATTACTGCGTTTGTCTCACCACCACCGCAAACTGTGGTTGCTCCGAAGTCGGTGGTATTGTTAGCAATGTTTTTAGCGAGGTCACGACTGCCTTTGGCAAAAAGTGGGTTTTCAAAAACACCCATTGGGCCATTAAAGAAAATAGTTTTGGCTTTAGATAATAAATATTTGTATAAAGCTATCGTTTCTTTACCGATGTCTAAATATTGCAAATCTAGATCTTCATCGCTATCTTTGACATTTTTGAGTAATTCCAAGTGAATGACTTCTTTTTCATTTTTTACATCTTGATTCTTGGCAGCAAGCACATCAATAGGCACAACTACTTTTGGCAGTGGCAAACCTTTGCCAGCTTGTTCTATATCAATCATGGTTCGTTCAGTTTGATGAGCGTCAAGAATTTCTTTAGCAATTGCTACGTTGGTTTCTGCGTTTTTACCCATAAAAGATTTATGAACTTCAATGCCACTAGCCTTTAAAAAAGCATTGGCAATACCGCCACCAACTAGAACCAAATCAGCTAATTTAGAAAGATTTTTGACAGCTGAAACTTTGTCATCGATTTTGGCACCGCCAAGTACCACCACAAAAGGGCGATGAGCTTTTTCGAGAATTTTACTAAGAATTTTAATTTCTGCTGCCAAATCAAAACCTGCAAAACTTGGAATTAATTTATTGAGACCGACGATAGAAGCATGAGCGCGGTGAGAAGCGGAGAAAGCTTCGTTTATATAAACCTCAGCTCCAGTATCTTTGATGATTTCTTTGGCAAAATCATGGTCATTGTTTTCTTCTTCACTGTGATAACGCAAGTTTTCGAGAAGTAAAATTTCACCTTTTTGCAGTGCACTAGCTTTAGTAGTAACTTCTTCGCCTATACAATTATTGGCAAATTCCACACTAAGTCCCATATTTTGTCTAAGATAAAAAGCAATTGGTTCCAGACTAAATTCAGGAACAATTTTGCCATCTGGACGTCCCAAATGTGACATTAAAATAATTTTAGCGCCATGTTCCTTTAAGAAGAGAATAGTCTCCAGAGCACTACGAATACGTTGATCATCTGCTACTGAAAATTTAGTAATGCCGGCGGCATTAATTCTTTTTTTTAGTGGAACATTAAAGTCCACTCTAACGATTACTTTTTTATCTTGAACATCCAAGACCTTGGGGGTGTGAATTAACATATCATCATGATACAATCTCGCAATCCAAAAAGAAAGGAAATATTTTTGATATGACTGATAAACCGGTCAAGAAATTACAAACTATGGAGGAACTCTTAACTGCTAACGCAGGTAAGCTAGTGATCCCAAAAAAAGGTGACACCGTTTCAGGTGTGATCGTTGAAAAGAATAAAAAGAGTCTCATTATTGATTTGGGCTCTAAGACTGAAGGAATTGTTTCCGAAAAAGAATTCGAATTTGCTGTTGATTTCGTCAAAGAACTCAATGAAGGCGATGCTGTCAAAGCTATCGTCGTTTCTACTGATAATGATAAG
The DNA here is from genome assembly GCA_903959355.1 of uncultured bacterium. Classification (GTDB taxonomy): domain Bacteria; phylum Patescibacteriota; class Microgenomatia; order UBA1400; family PJMF01; genus UBA1364. The sequence goes on along the minus strand of CAJBWJ010000025.1, from coordinate 60,540 downwards.
GGTCAAGTCGTTCTATCTCTCAAAGGCGCTGCTTCAGATGCCAAATGGGAATATTTCGAAGAGGCCATGGAAAAAGATCAAGAACTTGAGGCTAAAGGTGTCGAAATGAACCGTGGTGGCTTAATTGTTTTGGTCAATGGCGTTCGCGCTTTTGTTCCATCTAGTCAATTTAGTCGTAAATACATGGGTAAAATCCAAAACCTCAAAGGTGTTGCTTTCCCAGTTAAAGCCATTGAAGTTGATCGCGAGAAAAATCGTTTGATTTTCTCAGAGCGTCACGTCAGTGAAGCCAAAGAATTAGCCCAAAAAGACTTAGCTATTGCTAGTGTCGAAGAAGGCAAAATTTACGATGGCGTCGTTTCTGGTGTTATGCACTTTGGTTTGTTTGTCACTGTTGAAGTGCCAGTCAAAGATTCTGATTCCAAAGATAGTATCGGTTATGTTGAAGGTTTAATTCACATTTCTGAAATTTCTTGGGAAAAAGTTAATCATCCAAAGGATTACCACAAAATTGGTGATCGTATCAAAGTTAAAGTCCTTGGTATCGATGAGAAAACCAATAAACTTAATCTTTCTATCAAGCAATTAGATGCTGATCCATGGGAAAGTATTGAAGAACGTTACAGTGCAGGCACCACCTTTACCGGTGAAGTGACTCGTATTGAAGCTTTCGGTGCTTTCATCAATGTTGAGAAGGGTGTCGATGCTCTCATCCACGCTTCTAAACTTGAGGGTTACGATCTAAAAGTTGGTGAGAAAGTTACTGTAAACGTTGAAAACGTTGTTCCAGAACAGCGTCGTATGAGTTTATCCATTGTGGATACTTCTACACCAATCGCTTACAAATAAATTCTTAATAAGAACTTAATGAAAGAGCGCCTTTAAAGGCGCTCTTTTAGTATATGAAAGATATTCTTTATTTGTTTAAAAATGATTTTAAAAATAACCAAAATCTGTTTTTCAAAACTTAAACTCAGAGTTTCTTTTTCTAGTTTTTTCCAATAATTTAAAGATTTATTGTGTTTAGAATCAGCTGCCCAAACTGAGAAAATTCCTGGTCTAACTTCATGACGCCATTTATACCAATTTTTGTCAATTTTCTCGAGTGCTTCTGCTTCATCGACTGGCAAAGGTCTCGGTCCAATTAAACTCATTTCACCCTTTAGAATATTCAAAAATTGAGGAATCTCATCAATTCCAGAGCTAGATAAAAATTTTCCAACCCTCACGATTTTTGGTTTTTTTATTCCAAAAAAAATAATTTCTTTTTTGATGAAACGAGGGTCTTCGGCCATTTTAAACATTGGAAGCGGAGCTTCATTTTTTGTCAAATATTTATTTTTAATTGATTGAGCGTTTGCCTTCATGCTACGCAATTTATATAGTTTAAACTTTTTTCCATTTTTTCCAATTCTTTCTTGCTTGAAAATGATTGGTTTGCCAATTAAAAACATCAAAAAAGGATATGACAAGATTCCAAATGGAATAATTAAGACCAATATAGAAATAGAACTTAAAAGATCAAAAGCTCTTTTTTTACTAAGCATAAATTTAGTTTCTATTTTAACCATAAAATCCCAAAAGACCAGGCCTTAATCTATCTTTTTGTGACGAAAAGTGCTACAATACGCACATGGCAAAACAAAGAATGATCGTTACCGATGACCAATTATTAATTGATATGGACTTATTGTTCAATGCAATCCGCGAAGCTAAAGGTGATTGGAAACAAGTTGAACAAGAGATGAAGCAATATCTAGCTGCAGTCCAAGGTATGACTGAAGTTAGTGGAGAATAACTCCGCTTTATTTTTTTAGCTATTTTGTAAGAGATCTATTTCCTGCCCTGAATAAGAAGGTAGTCTGATGTCAGATAAAAAAAATCAAGAAATCACTATTCCAGTCAAGTCACCACTCGTAATTGCTTGCGGCGATGAAGGCGTGCAAATCAATCTCGGCCGTCGTCTGGCTTTTTTGGGTGCTGGTCTGAAATTAGAAGGTTTCAGTCAGGTTATTATTGCTCTTCGCAAGATGCTTGAACTTTATCCAGAAGCTCCAGATCATGACCTTCGTTTGGTAGCTAGTGAAGAAAATGCTTACGTCAAAGAAATTCTTGAGCTCAATGATTTTGATGAAGCTAATGCTAGTATGCAACAGCATTTGCAAGTCATGGCAGATAAAGAAAACTTACTTTATGCCGGAATTTTACCTTTTGCTGATCCTTTGGAACTCAAATATGACATCAAAGGTCATATGGTTCGTCCACGCAATATTCACATAGCCAATAAAATTTGTTTTACTTTGGCTGGTGGAGAAACCACTTACAATCTTGGTCAATATTTAATTTCAGCTGACTGGCTGTCTTTTGCCAAATTAGATTTAGTTAAATCAATTATTGATACTCAAGTAAAATTTTACGAAAAGCTTGCCAAAAGACCTCTAAAATTTGTAATTGAAGACAAGGGAGATTTACCAGAAGAAGTAGTAGCAAAAAATAAAGCTATTCTGCTCAGCTTGGGTTATAATTTCCTAGATGTCTAAAGCTAAAAAAGCTCAAATTGTTTCTTTATTCAGTGAATTTGAAAAACCTATTTCTACTCCTATCGCTAAGGTTAGGACAATTGATCGTCAAAAAGATAATTTTGCTTCCACTAAAGATTTGCTTAGCAAATATCAAATGACCGAGCAAAACAAGCATATTTCTCATGAATTTCAGAGCTTTGGTTGCCATTTGGCAGATGTTTTGGCAGACAAGCGTCACACATCGTTGTATATTAAGTTAGCCAAAACAATGTCGCGTGGTCTTTTAGAACGAGCGCTTAGTTTTGTAAGTGACTCAACTGCAGATAATAAAGCCAAACTCTTCATGTGGAAGTTAGAGCAACTAAAGCAAGGTGGCAAAACTTAAATTATGAAAAATTGGACTACCAAACTTTTAATTCTTGTTCTTTTTATCTTGCTTATTATTTCTGCCTACAACTATTTTAAAAAACCTTTTCTCAAGAAATTCAGTCAAAACTCTGGAGAAAGTACCGGATTAGTTGCTACTCCCACTCCTAGTCAAACTCCGAAGAAAGAATTAAATACGAAAGAAAAAATTACTCAACTTCTGGCTGTGTCACTCGATCTAAACGAAATGGAAAAGAATAGTACCGAAAGTGCTAGAGCTCTTCGTTTTATAGAGGATAGCAATCCTGGTTTTGTTTTATATTTTGGTGAAAAAGTTTCTACCACCTCAGCTATTCTTGCCACTAAGACAATTTTTAGTTACTTAAAAGATGAAAATAGCTATTTGCCTCTAATTGCTGTTGATCATGAAGGAGGTTTGGTTCAGCGTTTGAGTGGAGAGGGTTTTACAAAACTAGATTCTTGGCAGAAGATCGTCAATACCTACTCAAGTGCTCAACAAAAGGCTGTTTTTAATCAATCAGCCAGAGAATTGAAAGCTGTCGGTGTGAATATCGTTTTTGCTCCAGTGGTTGATTTGGCTTCGAACAGTGCTGTTTTAAAGACTAGAGTGGCTGCTGATCCAGAAAAAACATTTGCTGCTACTAATAATTTTATTTATGCTTTTTCTCAAAATGCTGTAATGGCAGTTTTGAAACATTTCCCAGGTATAGGTTCGATTGATAAAGATCTACATAATGAGGTTTCTACGATTAGCCTAAGTACAGATGACACTCAGATTTTTAGCAAAGTTTTAGATAAATTCACTAACATCGGTGTCATGACTACTCATGTTAAATTAGAAAATAAACTAGCCGGCAAAGTCTGTAGTTTAAGTGAAGAATGTTTGAGCCAATTTGCCAAGTCTTATCCAAAAGTTTTGCTTTTTACTGATGATCTCATGATGAAGTCAGCTAGAGCTCAAGTAGGCACCACAGAAGAAAAAGATATTTCTGTTATTGCTGTTGAAGCAATTGAGGCTGGAAATAATGTTTTGGTCTTTGGTCCTGGAGTTGATTCTCAAACTTTAGAAAAAACAATTTATGCTTTAGAGAGAGAATATAAGGATTCAGAAAGTTTTAGAAAAAAAGTAGATGACTCTTTACAAAAAATTTTAAGTTTAAAGAAATGAAAAATATTTTTTCCAAAAAGCAATTGATTTTTAAATTAGTTTTTTCCTTTTTATTGCTTGCTTTTTTAATTACTTTTTTCAAAGCTTGGGAGAATTGGCTTAGCCTAACTTATTTTGTTTTATCTTATTTTTTCGGCGTGATTTTCTTGTTTTTAGATGAACAATTTTTGTATAAGTTTTATCAAGAAAAGATTGGTTCAGAAGTAAATAATGATTTGCATCTTTTAATGCTTGCCAGCAGAAATTTTCTTTTTCTTTTAGCTTTACCTTTTTTAAGTATTTTTGTTTTAACTTCTTCAGGGAGTATTTTTGGCATAGCTTTAATCATGTCAATTAATTTTTATTTATTAATTGAAATGTGGCAATTGCGCGATGAGTTTTTATTGTTTGCAGATCGTTTTTTGGCAATGTCCAAAATTCAAACAAGCCGCAAATTAGTGCATAAAATTTGTTGGTTTGCATTGGCTTATTTTGCTTTTCTGATAATTATTTTGCTTTTTTAATATGAAAAGTCATTTGTTTTTTGTTTCGTTTTTTTGCGTTTTTATTTTTATAGCTTATGTTTTTTATAGTAGTTATGGTTTTATTTTTTTTGTTAAGGATCAGCAATTAATTAAATTAACGTTGAAAAAAAGTTTTTTTGATCAGGCGCAAAAAGAATTATTAGTGGAAGTGGTTAATACACAAGATAGTATTGCCAAGGGCTTGTCTTTGCGCAAAGATCTTGTCAGTGAATCTGGTCAAAAAATTAATGGTTTATTATTCATTTTTCCAATGAAAGAAATTCGCCAATTTTGGATGAAAGATATGCTTTTTAACATTGATATTTGTTGGTTGGATGATCTAGCTTTTTTTTCTTGTGAAAGACAGATTCAAAAACCAGATTTTGGAAAAGAATTGAAAATTTATCGTTCGCCAATAATATCTGACTTGGTTCTAGAAACAGCTCCAGATTATTTTAGCAACGAAGAACTCAAGTTAAAACTCTTCTTTAAGTGGTGACAAAAAAACGCTATGATAAATGCGTGACAAATGATCAATCTTTTCGAAGAATGTTTTCTGGTTCTAATGCCAGTAAATATCCGACCATTGGTAAATTTTTACCTCAAACCTCAAATACGCAGGTAGTTTTTCCTGGTCCACAAGAAAAAAATGCAGATGAAAACTTGGACACACTTGATCAGTTAATTACGCAAACTCTTATTAGTAGAAATGATTCTGTTCAAACAGGACAAGATTCTCCTCAAGTCTCTAGTCGTGCAAAAGAAGTTTTGCCTAATCAAGCGCAGGCAAGTGCAGAAAATGCTGCTACAGAGGAAGTTTCTAAACAAATTGAAAGTATTTCGCCTGTCGAGTCAGCTCCAAATCCAGAAATGGCTGAATTATCAAAAGAATTGCAAGAAGTTTCCAAAGAAACCAAAGAGCAGCGCGAGCAAGCCATGATTGCCGAGAAACAGAAAGAAATAAATAATTTAGCTGCTACCGTCACTTCTCCAGTGGCAATTTCTGATAAGCCAGTAGTAGTTCTGCCAATTACTGTAAAAAGTAAAGAAGAGGCAAAATTTAAAAGTACCAAGTACAGTGTAAAATGGTTACTTGAGTGGTGTGAAAAAGTCGCTAAAATGTTTTCCGGTGCTGTTGTATATAAGGAAGAAGTATCTGAAGATGCTCAATAAGAGCTTTTTATGAATAATCAAAGTCAAAATTTACTAGCTCAATTGAATGGCTTTTTTGTTTCTGCTTTTTTAATGATTTGTTTATTGGTATTTTTAGTCTTGTTGGTCTATCTTATTGCTTCTCTCGTTAAGAATCATCGTCGAGAATCTTATGTTCTTAATTTTGTTACTCTTCTAGTCAAACTTCCAAAAAGCAATGAAATAAAGATTGATGCAGCTGAACAAATGTTTGCTGGACTTTATTCACTCAAAAAAGACGGCTTCTTTTCTTTTCTTAAGCCAGAAGATGTGGTTGGTTTTGAAATTGTTGGTATGAAGGAAGACATTGCTTTCTATGTGACCTGTCATAAAGATATTCGCGATCTCGTCGAAAAACAAATTAATGGTGCTTATCCATCAGCATCGATTTCTGAAATGGATGAGGTTAATATTTTTAATGAAAAAGGAAGAGTGGCTTTTTCTCCAATTAAATTTGATAGAGCCAACTTTTATCCAATCAAAACTTATAAAGATTTACCAACTGATGGTCTTTCACTAATTACTTCTGGTATGTCCAAGATGGGCGATGGTGAAGGAGCAACTTTGCAAATTTTACTGCGCCCAGAGGGAAAACGTTGGCAAAATCAAGGACAGAAGCACAATCAAAAAGAAAAAAAGAGAGAATCTGATCCTGATAAAGCCAATTATTCACACGATCCAAAGGAAGTTGAAGCAATCAATAATAAGGTTGGTAAGCCTGGTTTTAAAGCTTCGATTAGAGTGGTTGTTTCCGCTCAAAATGCAGTGACAGCTCAATCTCATCTTAACAATATTATTGGTGCTTTTTCACAATTTACTTCTACTTATAATAGCTTTAAGAAACCAACCTTTTTGTTTTTTAAGCACTTTTTCATGATTGATTTCATTTATCGTTACATGCCGCTTTTTGGCACAAACACAATGATTCTCAATACTGAAGAATTAGCTACCATCATGCATTTCCCAAATAAAACAGTAGAAACTCATCATATTCGAGTTCTTACTGCTAAAAATGCCCCTGCACCAAACAAAATTCCTACTTCAGGTTTGTTTCTTGGTAAATCTGTTTATCGTGGTCAGGAAAGAGATATTTACGCCAGTCTCAATGATCGCCGCCGTCACACTTATATTATTGGAAAAACTGGTACTGGTAAGTCAGAGTTTCTCAAAGATATGATCTTGCAAGATGTTGAAGCTGGTCATGGTGTTTGTGTTATTGATCCACATGGAGACTTAGTGGATGATGTTTTGCAATTAATGCCGCCAGAGCGTGCTGAAGATGTTATTTACTTCAATCCTTCAGATATTCAGCGCCCAATGGGTCTTAATATCATGGAGGCAGAAACTGAAGAACAAATGCATTTTGTGGCAAGTTCCATCATTGGTTTAATGTATAAGCTCTATGATCCTCACCATACTGGTATCGTTGGTCCTCGTTTTGAACATGCTATTCGTAATGCCATGTTAACTATTATGTGTAAGCCTGGTAGTACTTTTATCGAGATGGTGCGTATTTTGACTGATGCTAAATTTGTCGAAGAATATTTACCACTTGTTAAAGATGGCATGGTTAAACGCTACTGGACTGACCAGATCGCTAATACCAGTGATTTTCATAAATCTGAAGTGATGGACTATATCGTTTCTAAATTTGGTAAATTCGTTACCAATAAGACCATGCGTAATATTATTGGTCAGCCTTATAGTTCTTTTGATTTCCGCAAGGCCATGGATGAAAAGAAAATCGTCCTTTGTAATTTATCCAAAGGTATTTTAGGTGAAGAAGATGCTAAATTTCTCGGCTTGATTTTGGTGCCAAAGATTTTGGCTGCAGCTATGAGTCGTCAAAATGTACCAATGGAAGAGCGCCCAGACTTTTTCCTCTATGTTGATGAGTTTCAGAACTTTGCCACAGAGGATTTTGCGGCTATTTTGTCAGAAGCTCGTAAATATCGTCTAAATCTAATTGTGGCCAATCAGTTTATTGGTCAGATTGATGAAGAAATCAAAAACGCTGTTTTTGGTAACGTTGGAACGATGGTCTCTTTCCGTGTCGGTGTCACTGATGCTAATTTCTTACAGCATGAATTTGCTCCTACATTTAATGAAAATGATCTGGCCAATGTCGAGAAATATCATGCTTATATCAAGACGATTGTCGATAATGAGCCAGTGCCAGCCTTTAGTATGTCTCTATATAAGGATATTAAAGCACAAGCAGCTCGTATGAATCCAAAGCTGGCTGAGATGGTTAGACAGCTTTCGCGTTTGAAATATGGTAAGGATAAAGAATTGGTTGAGGTAGAAATCAACCAAAGAGCAAGACTTCTCTAGGGGTTGTTTGCACAAAACTCCCTCTTGAAATCACTTATAAAAAATATATAATCACTCTTTGTCTCTAAGGCTTCTCGGGATAGGCCTACAAGAGACTACGCGACAATCCGATTTAGGATTCCCTCCGTCCAAGATAATTGCCTTTTAAGGCTAAAAAAGAAGAACAAGAAAGTATTAAGAGTATTTTATTGTTTTTTAGCACGTTAAATTGAACAACAAGTTTACTAAAGCAAGGGCCCTTAGCTCAGTTGGCTAGAGCGCCACATTTGCAATGTGGAGGCCAAGGGTTCGAGCCCCTTAGGGTCCACCAAGTAAACTATATATAAGCTGTTTGCTGCTTATTAGACTTTGGATTTTCCTTCCGGAATTTCTAGAGACTAATAACTAGCAAATTGCTAGACTTTGATGTTTGGAGATAATCCAAGTATCAAATTTGTTCTTTAATAAGTGAAGAAACTTTATGGTCTAATTTATTTAGGCCATAAACTAACTGTTACTCAATAGACTGAGTAAAGAGAACATTTCAATGATAAATATTTTGTAAATTAAAGCAGAAGGTGGATGCCTTGGCTTGTTTGACCGAAGAAGGACGCCTAGGGTGCGAAAGTCGTCGGGGAGCTCCCAAAAAGCTATGATCCGACGGTGTCCGAATGGGGAAACCCCCCTATCAGCGATGGTAGGGATTCACGAATTTATTCGTGGAGGGGAACGCGCTGAACTGAAATATCTAAGTAAGCGCAGGAAAAGAAATCACAGAGATTCCCTTAGTAAGCGACGAGCGAAAAGGGAACAGTCCAAACCGAACTTTTGTTCGGGGTTGTAGGGCTTTCGATATTGGATTTTCGAGATTAGTAGAACAACGTGGAATAGTTGGCCAAAGAACGTGAAAGCCGTGTATGCGAAAATCAAGAAGAACATAGAAAGTACCTGAGTAAGTTGGGAGACGGCAAACTCCCTTCCGAATCCGGGGCGACCACGCTCCAAGACTAAACATCAAACAAGACCGATAGTGAACGAGTACCGTGAGGGAAAGGTGAAAAGAAGGGCGGAAGGCCCCGTGAAATAGTACCTGAAACCATCTGCTAACAACCAGAGAGAGCCCTGTAATATGGGTGATCTCGTGCCTATTGAAGAATGAGCCAGCGAGTATTTGCTAGTTGCTTGGTTAAGACACTTTCGTGTCGGAGCCGTAGTGAAAGCGAGCCTGAATAGGGCGAAATTTGTAACTAGTAAATGACCCGAAACCGGAGTGAGCTAACCATGGTCAGGATGAAGTTAGGCGAAAGCCTGATAGAAGTCCGCACCGGTGTATGCTGCAAGATGCTCGGATGAACTGTGGTTAGAGGTAATATGCCAATCGAACCCGGAGATAGCTGGTTCTCCCTGAAATATATTTAGGTATAGGGTTGCGTTAAGTGTAATTGGGGGTAGGGCTCTGATCGGGCGTCCTATGGGAAACCGTAGGCGTCTAGTCAAACTTCGAATACCAAATACATGTTTCGCAGCACTCAGCACCTGGGAGCTAAGTTCCAGGAGCAAAAGGAAAACAAACCAGACCTACAGCTAAGGTCTCCAATAAACATTTAGTGGAAAAGGAAGTTTAAATTCTAAGACACCTAGGAGGTCGGCTCAGAAGCAGCCATCCTTTAAAGAAAGCGTAACAGCTCACTAGCCGTAGAATTTATGCGCCGAAAATTAACGAGGCTCAAATGTTTAACCGAAGCTTAGGATTCGATCTAGTTTACTAGATTGAGTGGTAAGGGAGCGTTCTGTGTACTGTGAAGGTAGCCCGTGAGGAGCTGCTGGAGTGATCAGAAGTGAGAATGCTGGCATAAGTAGCGTCATTGAAGTGAGAATCTTCGACTCCGAATGTCCAAGGTTTCCGCACCCACGTTCGTCGTGTGCGGGTTAGGCGACCCTAAGGCGAGCCTCCGTCTCAGACGGAGGGTACCCGATGGATTACTGGTTAATATTCCAGTCCTTGATAAAAGACGTTATTACTTGGGGAGGGACGATGATGGATAGGGACAGTGTCAAAGTGAATTTGACATTCAATCAGCGAGACAGTCTTGGCAGGCAAATCCACCAAGGCGTTTATTCAAGCTGTAAATAAGTCTTTGTTCCTGCGGGAACATTGACTGTCTTGACTTCATTATCCTGGAAAAGCTTCGCAAGGAGCCTTTTATCAAATCGTACCGATAACCGACACAGGTGGACAGGTCGAGTAGACCAAGGAGAGCGAGAGAAAGTAGTTTAAGGAATTCGGCAAGATAGCTGGGCGTAACTTTGGGAGATGCCCTTCTCTTTCGGGTGTTAAAGCCTGAGAGAGGCACAGCAAAAGACGTAGGGTTGACTGTTTACCAAAAACACAGGTCCGTGCAAACCCGCAAGGGGAAGTATACGGGCTGAAACCTGCCCGGTGCTGGAAGGTTAATTGAGAGGGTGGATGCCGCAAGGTATCTGCTTTTGATCGAAGCCCCAGTGAACGGCAGCAGTAACTATAACTGTTCTAAGGTAGCGAAGTTCCTTGTCACTTAATTGGTGACGCGCATGAATGGCACAACAAGCCCTACACTGTCTTGAACTACTACTCGGCGAAATTGAGATGGCCGTGAAGACGCGGCCTACTAACATCTGGACAAAAAGACCCCATGAAGCTTTACTACAACTTGGCACTGGTCTTATATATGGAATTGTTTAGGATAGGTGGGAGTTCCCTCATTTAGTGATGGAACGTCAGTGAAATACCACTCGTTTTATATGTAAGACCTTACTTAGGTTAGATGCAAACTCTAACAAGGACACTGTCTGGCGGGTAGTTTAACTGGGGAGGTTGCTTGCTAAAGTGTAACGCAAGCGCGCAATGGTACTCTTAGCCTGGATGGAAATCAGGCTGTACGTGCAATAGCATATGAGTGCTTAACTGTGAGGCATACAGGCCGAGCAGATGCGAAAGCAGGTTATAGTGATCCTCGTGCACTTTGTGGAAGGTGCCGGGCTTATCGGATAAAAGCTACTCTGGGGATAACAGAGTCATCACGCCTAAGCGTCCCTAGCGTCGGCGTGGTTTGCTACCTCGATGTCGGCTCATCGCATCCTGGGGGTGAAGAAGCTCCCAAGGGTTTGTCTGTTCGCCAATTAAAGCGGTACGCGAGCTGGGTTCAGACCGTCGTGAGACAGGTCGGCCTCTATCCGATGTTAGCGTTAGAAAGTTGAGAGAATTCGTCTCTAGTACGAGAGGACCGAGACGAGGAAATCCCTAGTGTTCCTGTTGTTGCTGTCAAGCGCACCGCAGGGTAGCTACATTTCTTTTGGATAATCGCTGAAAGCATCTAAGCGAGAAACCATGCTCAAGATTAACTTTCTCCATTAGACCCGTGGGAGATTACCACGTTGATAGGCTGCCGGTGTAAGCATGGTGACATGTTTAGCCTAGCAGTACTAAGTGTCGATTGAATAAAATATTTATCAGTTCTTTCAAAGGTCTTATTGAGTAGGTTAGTAGTGGAAGATTTATCTTTTACTACTAACCTTTATATTTCGATATAAAGCAGTTAGCTTCACTTATTAGCGAACAAAAATCGCTAATTAACATATTATTTGTGCACCGCGAACAAATCGCAGTACACGTGCGTCTAAAAACGTTTAATTCTGGTCTCCAGAGCGAGGTGGTACCAACTCTTCCCATCCCGAACAGAGTCTTGAAACGCTTCAGCGCTGACAATAGTTGGGGGTTCTCCCCCTGCAAAGATAGGTCGAGGCCAGAATTAAGCGTTTTTTTACGCCAAATTACCCTTTTTAAAACAAAAAGAAACCGGTTCGAGCCGGTATTTTTTGGTGGATTTTTAGTAATTAAGAAAAGGCGGCTAGTTTACAAAAACATGATGAAGCCAATAAACATTGCTAGAGCAAGTAAAAAGTTGGCAAAACCAAGTAAATTTACGCTAGAGGAGAAGCTGGTGATGAGTGTTTTTTTCATCAACTGTACTTGGCGTAACATAATAAAACTGTAAACTAAATAGAAAAGAGCAGCTACCACAAAAATAAGTTTGAGAATAATTTGTGTCCAGTCTAGGCTAAAAATATCAGTCATAAGTCTAATTTTCCTTAATTAGCTCTACCTGCTAAATTTTCTCTTTCTTCTTCTAATATCAATTCGTTAAGTAATTTTGTAACCTTTGATGGTTGAGGCACATTGCCAAATTCAAACACAGTTTTTTCTCCAGCTGTTTGAATTAAAATCGTTCCATAGTCAAAAACAGCTGCGAGTGGTCCAGCCGTGCTAGCTGTAACGTCTTCAATATTTTCAATTTTAGCACTACTGACATCGTGAGAAATCATTGAAGTGAAGTCAACATCAATTACTCTTTCATCAGTGATAATGTAAACATTGAAAAACCAAATCAAGAATGTTTTGGCAATCATGCCAAAGGCAAGTACTAGCCAAAAAATATTGAATGCTCCAATAAATTTAAGAGGTAGTACCCCCAAAAAACCAGAGAAACTTAAAAGAGCAGGGATCAGAACGATCACTCCAAGAATAATAAATAATTCTCTGACCTGAGTGATTAGATGTTGTCTCAATACGAGAATAATTTGTTCATCTTTGTCTTGAATATCTAAAACAATATTTTGAGGCTTGGGAATAAAAGCTTTAAAAAAGTTGCCAGTTGTATGCTCGTGTTTCATCACATCAGAATAGTCATCAACTTTTCTTTTTGAGTGGTGTTTGGCTTGATTAGGCATATTTCATTCTAATTATAACACCAAGCTATTGTTTCCTACTTTGATTTTCTTCTAAAATTTGTTATGTTATGACCAGGTTGAAATCAATAATTGAATTAGAGAGGAAAAATGTCAGTCAAAAAAACAGACAAAAAAAACATTAAAAAAGTTGTTGCTAAAAGTTCTGTAGCAAAACCAGTGATTACTAAAGTTTCTCCAGTAAAAGTAGCTCCCTCTGTGATAAAGAAAATTGAGCCAAAGAAGCTAATTAAACCACTGATCTTTCTATTGATCTTGGCTTTAGTTTATTTGTTCAAGGATGAGGTCATAGTTGCCAGTGTAAACGGTCGTCCTGTCACTCGTTGGGCTCTGATCCAAAATCTCGAAAAACAAGGCGGTTCGACTGCTTTGGAAAATATGACTCTCAAGATGTTAGTTGAACAAGAACTCAAGAAAGCTGGAGTCGTGGTTTCAAAAGAAGAAATGGATGCAGAAATCACTAAAATCGAAGAACAGCTGACAGCTCAAGGTCAAAACCTAGATGATTTGCTTAAAGCTCAAGGTCTAACCAGAAATGAAGTTAGAGATCAGCTATCTCTTAGCAAAGGCTTAGAGAAGCTTTTGGCTGATAAGATCACAGTGAGTGATGATGAAGTCAAAGCTTATTTTGAAGCAAATAAAGTATCAATTGGAGCTGATTCTAAATTAGAAGATGTCTCTGAAAGTATTAAAGCTCAACTTAAGCAACAGAAATTAGTTTCAGAACAACAAAAATGGTTTGCTGAGATTAAAAAAACTGCTAAAGTAAATTACTTTAAATTTGCTCCAAGTACTCAACTTTAAATTAAAATAAATAGAAAGTCCCCCAGATCTAACGGTCGGGGGATTTTTTGTTTTAAAAGAGGTTTTTTAAACAGAAAAGAGATTTAAGTTTCGAGAACTGCCAAGAAAGCATCTTGATTGAGTTGAACCCTACCAATAGATTTCATTTTTTTCTTACCTTCAGCTTGCTTTTTAAGCAGCTTCATTTTTCTGGTTTGATCTCCACCATATAGCTTAGCAGTAACGTCTTTACGCCAGGCTTTAATGGTTTCTCTAGCGATAACTTTGGCACCAATACTAGCTTGAATTGGTATCTCAAATAATTGGCGAGGAATAACTTCTTTTAATTTTTTGACAATTAGTCGGGCTTTTAGTTCAACATTATCTGCAACAGTAATGAAGCTAAGTGCTTCCACAGATTCTCCGTTGACTAAAATTTCTACTTTGACAGCATCGACTTCTCTAAAATCTAAAAGTAAATATTCCATAGAAGCAAAACCAGAAGTAACTGACTTGAGCTTGTCGTGAAAGTCGGTAATGAGCTCAGCCAAAGGAATCAAATATTCTAAGCGAATGCGATTGCCGGTACCAACACTGCCAACCAAGACAGCTCTCTTGTCGTGGCAAAGTTTCATTACATTAGAAACATAGCCTTCTGGACAAAAAATACTTAGTTTGGCAATTGGCTCAAGAATTTTTTTGACACGACTCAGATCTGGCATTTCTGCTGGAGAATGAATTTCAATAGTTTTTTCATTGGTAGTCAGAATGTGGTAAGTTACCGAAGGAGCAGTGGCGATTAAATTTAGATCAAATTCTCTCATCAATCTTTCACGAACAATTTCAGCATGGAAGATTCCAAGAAAACCAACGCGCAAGCCATTTCCCAGAGCAATCGAATGAGTACCTTGATATTGTAGAGCACTGTCATGCATGGTTAATTTGGCCATCGCATCTTTGAGATTGGTAAAATCTTTACTATCAACTGGATAAATTTCCATAAAGACCATTGGAGTTGGCTCTTTATAACCAGGGAGAACATCGATTAATTCTTTATCTTCAAAACTAGTGATGGTATCTCCAACTTTAAGTAGAGAAATATCTTTGAGACCGGTAGCGATATAGCCGACTTCGCCTTCCTTGAGAACATCTCTTTTTTCTTTTTCTGGAGCAAAAATACCAATTTCGACTGGCAAAAATTTAGTTTTACTAAAACTTAAATACAAATCTTTTTTACGAATTTCACCATTTACTACGCGCATGTAAGCGATAGCTCCCTGATGATTATCAAATTTAGAAGTAATAATTAAGGCTCTTAATTTGTTGCTTTCTTGATCATGATCTTCTTGAATTAGTTTTTTACCAGGTGCTGGAACTTCTTCAATGATTCTTTGCAAAACTTTTTCGACACCTTCACCAGTTTTAGCTGAAACCATCAAGACTTCTTCTTCATCTAAATCAAAAAATTCCATAATTTCGAGAATACTTTGTTCGACATTGGCTGATGGTAAATCAATTTTATTAATGACAGGAATAATTTTGAGATTAAGATTTTTGGCTTTTTGATAATTGGCGAGAGTCTGAGCTTGCACTCCTTGAGTGGCATCAATAAGTAAGAGAGCACCCTCACAAGCAGCTAACGACCGATCGACTTCGTATCCAAAGTCAACATGTCCTGGTGTATCAATTAAATTAAGAATATATTCTTGACCCAAATGCGTGTAATTCATGCGCACAGGAGCGAGTTTAATGGTAACGCCTTTTTCTTGTTCTATGGGGTTACTGTCCATCATTCGTTCATGAAAATCCAAAGCGGTTACAGCTCCAGTAAGACGCAAAAAAGCATCGGTCAAAGTTGTTTTGCCGTGATCTATGTGAGCGATGATAGAAAAATTTCTAATCAAAGAAAGATCACTGTTTATCATGGATAAAGGTCTTGTGACCAAATTATTATTTGAGTAATTTACTCAATGAGGCTTTGATACGGGCAGCCTTATTTTTTTGTAAAATATTCTTTTTGACACCGCGATCAACTGCGGAAAAAGCAGCACTTAGCTTATCAGCTGCAGGGCTTTTTTTCATCTCATCAACGGCAGATTTCATTTTTGCTTTAATCTGACCATTAGTGATGGCTTTTTTCTTACTAACTTTAAGAGCTTTGATTGCGTTTTTGAGTATCGGCATAAGCGACAATTATACTAGAGTAAATTGGTTTAAGCAAGTTAAAGATAAGCCTTTGACTTCCTTACTAGTCCCTTCGCTTTTAAAGGCTTTTGAATTATAATTTCTTAATCGTGATCTCACTTGCCAAAATATTCAACAGTAACGGGCGTTGGCTAGAAAAGAAGCAAAATTCTATTCTTTCTGCTGCTGTAGTTATTACTTTGGCTAATGTTTTTTCTTCAATTTTTGGTTTATGGCGTGAAAGAGTTCTAATTAATCAATTTTTTAACACCAATGCATCTCAACAAGCTTATGAGGCTTTTCAGGTAGCTTTCCAGCTTCCAGACATGATCTTTCAATTGATTGTGATGGGGGCTTTAGCAGCTTCTTTTATTCCTCTTTTTGCAGAACTTAAGAAAAAAGATGAAAAGCAAGCTTTCCAATTTACTTCAATTGTTATGAATTGGGTTCTTTTGATTTTTCTCATTTTTTCTCTTTTGGCTTTTATCTATGCAGAACAAATTACTGGCTTCCGCACCGGAAAGGAATTTACTCCAGACCAACTCATCATCGCTGTCAAGCTAACTCGTTTGATGCTTTTTGCCCAGTTTTTCTTTGCTATTTCAAACTTTTTAACTGGAATTTTGCAGTCATATCAGCGTTTTGTGGCTCCAGCTCTTGCTCCAATTTTTTATAACTTAGGGATTATGCTCGGCACTGTGTTTTTGGCTAAGTATTTTGGAATTTATGCTGCTGGGCTGGGTGTTTTAATTGGTGCTTTTTTGCACACTGCCGTTCAGCTGCCCTTGGTTTGGAAAATGGGTTTTAGATTTAAGTTAGATTTTAATCTTAATTTTCCTTCAGTTAAAAAACTTTTTTCTTTAATGCCGCCTCGCTTGTTAACGGTTGGTATTACTGAGTTTCAAAACTTAGCGATGGGCTTCTTCGCCACTACTATTGGTGATCTTAGTTTTGTGGTGGTTAAATTAGCAAGTCGTTTAATGACTTTGCCAATTCGTTTTTTTGGTGTGCCAATTTCTCAGGCATCTTTATCTTTTCTATCTGAGGAATCAGCAGTGGAGGATCGTGATAAATTCAATCGCTTATTACTTCAGTCTCTCAATCAAATTGCTTTTTTTGCTATGCCAGCTTCAGTTTTATTATTGATTTTGCGCGTTCCAATTGTTCGTTTAGTTTTTGGTACCTATAACTTTCCGTGGAAAACAACAGTATTAACTGGCAAGGTAGTAGCAATTATTGCTATTTCGATCACTGCCCAGGCAATGGTCCAGCTTTTAATTAGAGCTTTTCATGCTCTTAAAGATACAAAGACACCATTCATTATTACTTTAATTACGGCTGCTGTTTATTTGATCATTTCCTATCTCTCAGTTTACGTTTTTTCACTTGATGTTTTGGGCTTGGGAATGGCGATTTCATTGGCTGCTTTCTTGGAATTAATTCTATCTTTATTTTTACTAAACAAAAAAATAACTTGTTTCAATAATAAAGAGTTTTGGATACCACAAATGAAGATTTTAGCCTCTAGTTTTTTTATGGCAGTTTTCCTTTATTTGCCTTTCAAAATTCTCGACGAAGTAGTTTTTGATACTTCAAAAACTATTGATTTGATCGCCTTAACTGTTTCTACAGCCAGTGTTGCAACTCTAGTCTATGTGTATTTTTCCGTACTTTTCGATGTTAAAGAGTTAACATATTTCCGCAATATTTTGGGTAAATTTGGAAAATGGAAAGAAGCCATTGAAGACTCCGAAGAAGTGCTTTTGGACAATTCTATTGAGAATAATGAATTGTAAAAATTTACTTAAACCTCTATCATGTACATAGATGTCAAAAAGGCCTGCCAATAAGAAATTGGACATTACTATCAATCTAGTTCCTCAAGATCCTTTTTTTGAGACTATTCTTGGTCGTTTTTTAAAATGGGCTCTTTCTGTTGGTCGCTACATTGTTATTTTTACTGAAATGATTGTTATTTTGAGTTTCGCTTCGCGTTTTACTCTTGATCGTATGGTCACAGATCTCAATTCAGCCCTCAATCAAAAGGAAAGAGTAATTGCTTCTTATGGCGATTTGGAAAAAAAATTTCGTTTTATACAAAAACAAATAGATGATTATCAGCAATTTAAACAAGATTCTAATTTAGTAGATATTTTTCCAATCTTAAATGACAATATTCCAAATAATGTTGTGTTTGAGACGCTTCTGGTTAGACCTGATGCAATCAATTTTACTGGATCAGCTCTTTCGCAAACTGCTTTAAATGTCTTAGTTAATAACTTGCAACTTAGTCCTTATTTTACTGAAGTCAGTGTTAATAAAATTGAATCAAGAGGAGAGAAAACTTCTGGATTTAATTTTGATATTAGATCAAAGATTAACTTAAATGCCAAAAAGTAGACAAGAACAAATTCAAAACGCTCTTTTTGATTTCTACAAGAATCCGGTGGCTAGAGTTTCTTTGGAGCTGGTGTTTTCAATTCTTGCAGTGATCTTTTTTGCTATTTTTGCTATCAAGCCAACTTTGCAAACAATGTCCGAATTAATCAAAGAAATTGAAGACAAAAGAACTCTAGATGAACAACTTGCTCAAAAAATAGCTAGTTTAAACACAGCTCAAAGTCAGTATCAAAAATTTAGTTCACAATTTTATTTACTTGATGAAGCTATTCCAAAAAAAGCTCAATTAGTAGAAAGCCTGAAAATAGTAGAAAAAATTGCTAGTGAAAATGACTTGGTTATTCAAGGAATTACTATTTCTTCAATGCCAAATGAATTGTCAATTGCTACTTCAGATAAAGCTACCAGACAATTGTTAACTTTTAATGTTGATTTGGCTGGTGATTATATGAAAATTCGTAAATTTATCGATGAGTTAATGCTTTCTAGGAGAATGATGATTGTCGATCAAATTAATTTTAGTTTAGGCAGCAATCGCTATCAAAAAAATTTAACAGCCGTTATTAGAGTTAATTTACCTTATTATTTAAACGAAGATGCCAAATGAACAATAGTGACATTCAAAAACAACTAGCTAAGCTGCGCCGCAATAAAAAACTTTTGTGGATTGGCATTATGGTATTTGTGATGGTTGTTTTATGGATTTTGACTAGTATTTTTGCTACATCTAAAACAAGTTCAGTCTCTCCAGAATTGAGGGATTTGGCCAAATCATTTGTGCCGAGGTTAGAATCAGCTGCTTTCGAAGGAATTATTGGCAAAAGGATTTATTCAGCTGATGAGTTGAGCTATTTTCCTATTTATATTCTTGATAAAAAAAATACTGACATCAATCCAGTGTTGATAGATATTATTGCTCCGCTTGAAGACTTGGTTGGTACAGAGTCTGGGCAATTAGAGCAAATATCACCACTTGTTTCTCCTTCATCTTCTCAGCCAACTCAAACAGATCAAACAAATCAATCTCCTCAGGCAACGGGATCAGCAAATAAAAATGTGGATTTTATACCGATTCCACTTGAGTCAATTGTTGGACCACAAAATTGAAGTCTAATACTTGTTGCTTGGCTCTGAATCATGTAAATTTAATGTAAGGACATTTTTGTCTCGATTCGTTTTATGCAGGTGCAATCAAACATACAAACTAGCAAGCCAACTCCTTCAAGCAATGTGCCGATGCCATCTGCTTTAAATAATGTTCCAGTGGTTGCTCAAACTCAAGTTTCACCACCCCCACTTACAAAAGAAGCTACAAAGCCAATTGCTGAATCAGCTAATTTTAGTGAAAAAAACATCAAAATGAAGTTTGGTAAGAATAAGCGTGGCTCAAAAAAGCAGATTCCTACAATACTTGGTTTGTTGATTCTATTTGTAGCTTTAATCTCAGGAGTATTGCTTTTTGGTCAAGGTACTGGCGTTTTTGCTCCTCGCGCTACTCCAGAAACTACTCCAAAAAATATTCGTATTAGCAATGTCACTGACAAAACTTTTACCATCTCTTTTTACACTGATGAGAGCACCATTGCTTTTGTCAAATATGGCACAGATGACAAAACATTAGATAAACAAGCGAGTGACGATCGTGACCAGCTCTCTGGAGTGGTAAAAGATTATCGTTTGCATTACGTTACTGTCAGAAATCTTGATCCTGGAAAAAATTACTTTTATGTTTTGGGCACTGGCTCCAGTTCTTTTGACAATGAAGGACAGCCATATAATTTGACAACTGCTGCGAAACCAAGTCAATCTCCTAGCAACAATCAAACTATTTATGGAACTATTCTCAAAAATGATGGGACTCCAGCAGAAGGAGCAATAGTTTATGTTAACAGTGATGGAATTGGAGCTCTTTCCAGTTTGGTCAAATCATCTGGTAGTTGGGGAATTTCTTTGGCTAACGCCTTTAATACGGAAAAAAGTAATTATGCGACGATGACTGACGGAAGCATGCTTGACATTAAAGCTCAAGGAATTGAACTCGATCTAACTAACAATTTGCAAACAACTGTCGCAACTGCTCAGCCAGTGATTAATTTAATCTTGGATAAATATGATTCGGCTGCTAGTGCTTCAGCCTCAGTTGATGATTTGCCAGCAGTTGATAAAGCTGAATTATTAGCAGACATGACAACATCTTCGTCTGCTGATTTGATGGAGTCTACTGAAAGCAGCGATGCTAGTGAAGGTGGCAATCTAACTGCAGAAGCGAGCGCTTCTACTGATTCTTTGAAAGATTCAACTGTCAATGATTCTACTTCGACTGCTGTGGCAGCTATACCAACAGTTGCTCCAACCACCGCTCCTCCAGAAATTTTAAATTTAAGTGCACTCGATGAAACTAAAGAAGCTTCGGCTACTACAATTCAAACTTCACAACCTCAAATTAAGGCCACTTTGCCAGCTAATACTATGATTAGAGTGGTTATTCATTCTGACACTGCGATCGATGAAACAGTGCAAACAGATGCGAATGGTAACATGGTGCTAGATGTGGCCAGTCTTGGTAAAAATCTTGAACCTGGTGAACACACTGCTAGTTATACATACATTGACCCTGTATCTGGTAAAGAAGTTACGAAAACTTATAATTTTACGGTTGATCCGAAAGCGCCTAGACAGATTGCTGCTGCTGCAGATCTAAAGACTCCTTCTAAGACTCCAAGCCCAACGGTCACTAAATCACCAACTCCAGTGCCAAGTATTCCTTATGGTTCTGGCAATCCTTTTGCTCCAACTATTTCTGCAACTCCAACAGCATCTCCTTCTGCAGCCGTTGTTAGTACGAGATCAGCAATTGTGGCCACTAATAGCGGTCAATACAATTCTGGTTCAGTGGGCACGACAGTTGCACTACTTTTGGGCGGTTTATTCTTTGTTTTGGCGGGGGTTTGGAGCTACTTTTTAGCTACTTCTTTTGACCCAAAAAGCCACGATTAAATTGTTCGCTTTTTTTACTCAAAATTCTCTTCTTTTGGTCCTTTCTACCAGATGCTTTTTAGTGTAAATTGGAGTAAGTGAAAATAGTGTAAAAAAGCTATTTTCCGACCATAAAATGCTGATTCAAAAGAAGAAACGCTATCTCTTTTCTGTGTTGTTATTTCTTTTTTTGTGTATCTCTACCGCAGCTGGTTTTATTCTACTCAAAAGCAATCAAGATACTCGTCAACAAGCTAGTGGAACCTGTCCTGTAAGTAATCCTTACTGCAATGGCTTGCTTCCTGCTGTTACCACCGCTCCAAGCAGCAATCTAAACACCCAAGGAATTATTAGCACCACTTACACTGGAACTCGTCCTAGTTCTCAGAGCGGCTGTGGTGGTGGTATGTGGATGAACAGTTTTTGTTATATGCCTGGAGATGAGCTAGCTGGCGGGAAAATAATCTTGGCTTCAGGTCGTTATGATTATCCATATATTGAAGATAAGAAGGTTTATGAAAGCACTAGCTTTGGAGCCGAGAATGTTTCTAAAGTAGTTGGTTCTACTGAAAACCTAGGAAAAGATTGTAATGGACAAGGTGTAGCTCTAGGCAATACTTGTTACGCTTATGGCGCAACAGTTAATGGTTATCTGGTTGTTCCACCCCGCGCCACTGGTTGTACTAATACTGCTGGTGATTATTGTTACGCTCATTTGGAAAAAATTGAAGTTCCTTACAAAGATTGGCAAACTGCCGTTGATCTATACAAAACAAATGGTGATGTAAAAGCCTTAGAAGATCTTTATCAAAAAACTTATGGAGTGAGTTTTACTGCTGGTTCACTTTATGATCCTAATGCAGCTAATGCTGGTCTTCTTAAAGCACAGGCAATTTTATCAGCTTTAACCAACGCTTCTGTTCTTCAGCAACAAGCAGCAGCAGAGAATGCTGCTCTGACTAGTAAGGGCTCACTTAATTCTAATGAGCAAGCAATTTTTGATTTTAACAAGCAAATTATCAATGATCCTAACTTAGCTAATCGCTATCAAGTTCTAGATCAGCTTAATGATTCCACTTCTCAGCAAACGACATTAAATGCTGCTGTTAACAAAATGTATTCTACTTTGGTGGTAGCTGGCAGTGATAGCGATTTGAATAGAATTGCTACAGAACAATTTAAGGCAATTTTTGGCTATGATCCAAGCACCAAGTACGGTAATGTAAATGGAATTCTTGGTGCTTTTGGTATTGATCCAGCACAACTCAATGCTGATCGTGCTAAATATGCTGCACCAGTTGTTCAGCCTTCTCAAGCTGCAGGTCAGACCACCGATCAAACTCCAGCACAAACAACCAAACAAACTGAAGATTTTAATAAATTAAATACTGAGTATCAAAACTATGTTAATGGTAGTAGCACAGATATTAACGGTTTGAAGAGTGCTGCTATTACTGCTGGAGTTATCACTGCTGACCAGCTTAAAAATTTATCTGAAGCACAGGTTCTAGCCCTTCTTCTTTCTAAATTCTCTGGCACTTCTACAACTCAAGCTCAACAGGAAGCAGCTACAATTGTCGCTGCTAGAACAACTGCTGCTGAGGAGAAAAATTTAACAAGTCAATACATTGATAATCAAGGAAAAGCTGCTTCTTATGATGATTTATCTAATCTTTACACTCTTTATACTGGCAAAACTCTAGAAGGAAGTGTGACTGAAGAGTGGCTGAAAAAAGAAATTGCTAAATATAATTCTCAAGTTGCTTTAAGTCTTTATGCCAACACACAGGATGTGTCTTATTTGAAGAATTATTATTCAAATAGTGATTCAGCGAATAGCTATGGAACTTGGGTACCAGATGATCCAAAACTGCTGCTGTCTAGTATTTATGGTTCAGAAGCAGGCAATGAACTTTACGGTCAAATTGTTTTACCAAATCGTTTCAATGAAGCTGTTTCTAATTTTGCGATAGATGGAGGGCGTTCATTGACTTCTGTTTGTAAGGAATTGAATGTTCCAGACTGTAATATTGATTCTAAAAATGCTACCGACAAAATTTCTTTAATGCTGGATCAAATTTATCAAGGCGATCCTAAAGTTAATGTTCCAGATCTAGCCGTTAACTATTCAAATCAAATTTATGCTGAAAATAAAACACAAGAGACTCAGAGTTTCTGGGATTTAGCTTTTGCTAATTTTGCCATGGCTCAAACAGCTGACAGCGCTAGTGCTATTATTTTTTTGGGTGAAGATTCAGCAGTAGCTCAAAACTTCAGTGCTACTTTGGACAATCAGCAGCAGGCAATGGATTCTTATTCAACAGCTGTTGAAGCAAGCAAGATTTTTAATGCTTCCCAAACTTTTTCTTATGCTACAGAAAATAGAGGTGCGCTTAGCGATTACACCTGGGGCATGTCTTATGGCAATGCTTTGATGGCAGACAACATCATAAATCGTGAATTTACACCAGAAGAAATGGGTTTAAATTTTGGTCAAACTGCTGGCTTAACTTTTAATCAATTAAGTTCTCAAGTAGCTGGTGTTGATGTGGCACAAAATATTGCTACTAACTATGCGACCAGTAAGAAAAGAAAGAAGATTCTCCTTAAATATTTAGATTACACCGGTCCAGCTGATACTGGAATTTCTAATATAGCTCTAACAGGAGCCAGCAATATGGGTGTACTTGATTACAGTTATCAACCTGCTACTTCTGGCTATTACACTGCTAAAACATTTAAAAATTGGGGAGAAGATATTGGAGCAGTGATGACTCAGGCTGGAGCGATGTATGCAGCTGGTCAAATGAATCAAGCTGCAATTAATCAAAGCATGTATACAGACAATCAGGATATTACTCTTATCGATCCTGTGGATTATGCCAATAAAGCTAATGAAGAGTTTAAGGCAGATTATTCAGAAAACATGAAGAATGATCTTTACAGTAATTATATTGCCAATGCCAATAAAGCTGGAATTAATCAAGTCGATCAGGCCACTTATGAGCAGTTCTTAACTGATCCAGAAATACAGCGTTCTAGTCAGCAATTAGATTTTGAACGCTTATCAAAAGTAGTAGCTCCAGTGGTAGCTGCTCCAGTTCTAACAGCAATGTTAATCAGTGGTGTCGGCGCTCCAGCTGTGCTGGGCATAGCTTCCTCTGCCTTTTCTTTATATCAAGGTGCTGGAATGAAGGCTCAAGCCTTAGAAATTCAAAGAATAGATATTGAGTCTAGAGAAAACGCAGTTGTTCAATCTTACATAGAAAACGGAGCAGATGAAGTAACGATTGAAAAAGTCAAAACTGACTTGAGCGCTCAGGTGGATGCACTTAATCAGCAAGGCAACATGATGTTGGCTAATTCAGCAGTGGCAGCTATGACTAGTGTTGGTGGTTTATTGACTAGTGCTGCTGGCGCAGTTAATGCTGGTGCTACAGCTAATGTCTTAGCTACTTCTGGTCAAGTTTTAACTAAAGCAGGTCAAGTTAGTGGTATAGCCATGAATTCTTACAATGCAGTTAATTCTGGAATTTCTTCTTACAATTCATTTCAAGAAGGCAATATTGGTGGTGGAATTATGAGTGGAATTAGTTCCTTTGTGGCAGCTTCAGGTGTTGCTGGCAACACTTTTGGTTTGCTTGGTCCAACTTCTTACACCAATAAAATTGATTATGTGCTAGATGCAATGAACGTTCCAGCTGGCGCAGCAGTTGATGCTCAGCAAGTTGCTCAAGCTTGTTATGGTTCAAGTGGGGCTTTTTCAGAAAAAGATTGTACCAATGCTTGGATAGGTTTGGCACTTAGTGCCGGTCAAAATGTTTCTCAAATTGCCAGTAGTAGAAAATCTTATCTAGCAGATACAGCAGCAGCTAAGGCAGGAATTGAAACTGCTCACGTTGTGGATATTCAAAAACAAATTGATGCTATCGACGCCGAAGTTTTGGCTTTAAATGGTCCAAATAAAGGCATGAGAGAGGGATTGCAAATTAATGATTTGCAAGCTCAGAGATCGAATTTAGTCGCTCAGGCTGAGGGCATCAATCCAAACTTTAGAATTGCTGGCAATGATAATTCAACTGAAAATTATATGGCTAGTAGTGTTCGTGTAGCATCTGACTTAGAAACTCAATTAAAAGATAGCGCCGAAGCTGGTAAGGCTGCAGAAGCTAAATATGCAGCTGACGTTGAAGCTGCCAGAATTGCTGGAAAAGCAGAAGTAGCTAATTATCTTGATCAAGCAGAGGTCGCTAGAAAAACTGCTCAAACAGAAAAAGAAGCTTATTTAGCTGGACAGATAGAAATTTTTAAAGAAGGGCCAAATGCAATCGCTGCTGTTAGAGATCAAATCACTGCAATTGATGAACAAATTACTAAAAGAGGTGTCCTTTTACCAGAAAGCGAAGTCGCTGATCTCCAACAAAAAAGAACTGCCCTAGTGGCTGATTTGGAAAATTTAACAAAAAGTCTTTCAGCAGTTGATTCACTCAAAACTCAGAATGAAGCTCTTTTAAGCGTGGCAAAGAAAAACGAAGCTTTTTCTGAATATGAGAATTTATTAAAAAATGATGTCGAGAAAGCCAGCTTAGTTAAGCAGTACGCTCCAGACAACGAACAAGTTACCAAATATCAAACTGATCTGGAGGCCAATGCCACTAAAGTTAAATTGGAAACTGACGAAACCAAGCGCTTGGCTTCTATCGCTGCTTTGCAGGATAGTTTAGCCAAAGTTACTGCGCTGGAAAGTCAAAAACAAGCATTATTAATTGGCCTTGGTGTTGATAGTAGCGATCAGGTTGGCAGAAAAATTGACGGATTAAGCGCAGAAATTAATAGATTAAATAATCAGGGAGTTTTAAACGAAGCAGATACTGCCAGAGTTGTTGACTTAGAAACTCAAAGAAATGATTTACAAGTTGAAATGGTTAAATTTGATGCTATCGATGCAGAAATTGGCGGCATCAGACAAATTGCTGATGCAGTCTCTGCTGATAGCCGTCCAATTTGGAAGAAGATTACAGACTTTTTTAGTCCAGGTAAGTCTACCAGAGAAGCTTATTACAAATCTCTAGATTTAACTCGTGAAGCTGAAACGCTCAGAGCAAAATTGGCTGGCGTCGGAGCAGATAGTGCTGATGCAAAAGCTTTTAGAGAACAGCTTGCTGATGCAAATCGTCAATTACGCGACCAGCAATATCTTTTAGCTCAAGCGGCAGCTAATCCAAGTAAAGGCATGAGACAAACTATCACTGATTTTGTATCAGGCATTAAAACTAGAGGTCAGATTGCTGATCTGAAAGATGCAGCAAAAAAAATGGGTGAAAGCAACCTAAATATAGCGGAAGCAATTGTTGCCAAACAGGCAGAAATTGAAAGATTAAAAACTGAGGATGCTACAGCTAATCAAGTAGAAATAACTAGATTGGAGGGTGAGGTTACTGAATTACTAAAAACTGCTAGAAATCCTTTAAAAGGTAATGGTGCTGTAATAGCTGTTGATAAATCTGGTGATTTTACTAAGTACGTAGTCACAGACGCTGGCTTAGCTGCCGGCATCAAACAAAAACAACTCGATATTCTAAATACAGAGTTGCAGGCATTTGAAACCTTTAGACGATCTAGTGAAACCCAAGCAGATGTTAAGAAAAATGGTGGTCCTTTCAAAATTTATAGTGGAACTGATACCTTCAAAGATCAGGATGTTTTCTTGTTAGCAGAGGTAGAAGCTTTTGGTGCAGGTCGACGCGGTACAGTTTTTGGAGCACTGCCTGGTATGGGTAAAACTGATGTGGTGATGCCTTTTA
The DNA here is from genome assembly GCA_903959355.1 of uncultured bacterium. Lineage (GTDB taxonomy): Bacteria > Patescibacteriota > Microgenomatia > UBA1400 > PJMF01 > UBA1364. The sequence continues at coordinate 33,524 of CAJBWJ010000025.1, read as the reverse complement.
ATATTTTGCTAAAACAGCGTTTAACTGGTCAGCCACAATTTGTGGTTTTTCCAGAGGCTAAATTAGCAAAGCCATGGACGACTGGTGGTGAAAATCCAATTCCAAACAAAGCCTTCATCGATTACGTTGAATCTCAATTCGGTAAAGGCAGTGTTGTAATTATTAAAGCCAATGACACGAGTGTTGATCCAATAGCAATTGCCAACGCTAAGTTTGTAATTACCACCAAAGATGTAGCTTTTGATTTGCAAAACACCGATACTAAACTCGGCTTGAATCTTCGCAGCAAATGGCGAAATTCTTTTGTTCATGCCGACGAAGTTGACTGGACTTTCAATCCAAACGAAAATTATAAACTTTCTGGAACTCAAATTGCACTAAGAGATAAAGCTGAATTTGGTCTTTATGCAGATGCTCAAAAACAAGTTTTAGGAATTGATGAAAATGGTAATCTTTTACCAGGTCGAGGACTTAATACTTTAAATGATCTAATTAGTAAACTAAGCAACAGTAAATCTGTTCCAGAAGGAATTGCTCGCACCAGTGATGGCAAAGGCGGTAAATTTGCTAGTCCAGAATTGGAAAAACAAGTGCTTGGTGAATGGTTGGGGACTTGGGGCGGTCAAAGTAAAATTCCAGGCCTTGATATGTCAGCTGATACAAAAACCATTAGACAACAGATCAATGATTATTTAACCAGAGGCACTGATGCAGATGTTCACCAGCGTCGTGCTGAAATGGCAATGATTAACGAAACAGTTAATTTTCTTTCCAGAGTGCCTGGAGAAGATTATGGTCCAACTAGTAATAAAAAAACCGTTGGCGGCGTAGAAGAAGTTGTTAGTAGTATTGCTCCGAGAGAACAAGGCAGAACTAGTGGCCGTTCTTACAGTGCTGTTGCCGAATCATTACTCTACAACAGTCTCGGCGCTAGAATCATGGGAGCAAATGGACAAGTTGATATCAATAAAATTACCGTTGGTGAAGGTGGTAGCGAAATCAACTATGCACTTTTGATGTTAGAAAGCAGAGGCTTTTCTCTCTACACCGGTACTCCTGAAACAGTCGCCAAACTTTACAAAATGGCTTACGGCATTGAGCTAAATGTTTTCACAGATTCAGCAGTTGATAGTTCGATTGCTAGATTTAATGCTCCTCCAGCTGGCACCAACTCAAGAGTTTTCACTAACTTACAAGATCAGATGACGGCTCGCTTGGCAGATGGTAGAAATCAAGTTTTCATTAATATGGCCTCTGGACTTCGTAGCAATGAGGCTGCTCTGGCCAATTTAGTTAAAACAATTACTGACACCGGTGCTCCTTATCAGAAAATTTTATTGGTTGGAGCGAATGGAGAATTGATCGAATATCAGATAAGCGGTGGAGCTTTGCTTAGAACTGGTGAATTTGCAAGCACTGAGGCAATGAATGCAAGAACAGCAGATCTAGATAAAACTTCAGAGCGTTATGTCAAATTTTATGAGTATGGTGCTCATGTGGGTGTGGATACTGCCAATAATGTTAGCTTGAGTAGAGCAATTGGACTTTGTAATGGTTGTGATCAAACTACTTTCTCTCAAGGTATTAATCGTGTTCGTGTTCAAGTGACTAAAAATAGCACTGGTGCATATGAAGTTAAACACGCTCCAATTGATATTGTTTGGCTTGACGCTCCAAGTGTTCTCAGAGATCCAAGTATAGAAAACTTCACGGCTGACATGAGTCGTCTGCAAACAATTAATGAAGCTCTCGCAGAAGTTAGTTTCAAAGAAACTCTGCTCAAAAATAGTGTTGATGGAACTTTTGCTGAATTAATTGATTTGGCTAGAAATGGCAAAGATGGTTTCTTGGGCTTTGGTTCCTATAAGACAAATCTCGATATAGTTTCTCAACTTGAGGCTGCTCAGCAGAAATGGAAAGAAACTACAGGTATGAACTATATGCTTGGGAGTGATGATATGACTGCTCAGGCTAAATTAGAAAAGACTGCCTCTCAAGTAGGTGCTGCTTATGCTGAGCTAACTAGATTGTTGGCAAATAGTGGTGAACCAGCAAAATTATTGGCCAAACGTGCTGATGGTGCTATTGGGAATAATCCAGTCAAATTAGCTTTTAGTGGCGATGAAGGATATCAAGTTCTTGGTGAAAATCCATCTTATCGTCAGATTGTTGATCTCATTAATCAAAGCTCTAAGCATTTAGAGAGTGTTAATATTGCCTTTACCAATAAGAGTTCTGCGCCAGAAGTTGTCGGAAATGAAATGGCTAGAGCGGCTAGTGAAGCTCAAATAAATAGTAAAACTAGTACAGATGGAAATATTGATGGAGGTGCCGCTCCGGTTAGACCTGGTAGTGATGGCCCAGATGCTAATGGTGGTGGAGCTGGTCTAGTTAGACCTGCTGGTGACACCACAACTAATAATGGAACAAATAATACTAGAAACACCACCACAAATAACAACAGCTCAAACCAATCGTCACAAAATAATTCTTCTAGAAATATTGGTTTTGCCACATTTGCCTCCAACTTGTGGAATGGTGCAGTTGATGAAGAAAAGCTTTTAGCTGAAAATGCTGCTGCTGTTGAAGATAATAAAACAGCGATTGCTGCAGGTTACCAAGCTCAAATAGAAAAACTCATTGAACAGCTTGGCGCCGCTACAGAACCAGCAGAAAAAGACGCTATAGATCAACAAATTAAAAATTTAAAAGCAGCTCAAGCTGACCAAACTGCTATAGATGCTGCGGCAAAAGCTAAAACTACAGAACAATTAGCTGATAACTATCGAACTGATGGAATCAAGAGTTTCTTTGTCAATTCAGAGAGAGGTGGTACTTTTACTGTGAGTGCCGCTTCATTAGCCAATCTTCCAGTTGCTTGGTCTGATAGTTTCAATGAGCAAGCTTTCATGACTGATAATAAAGCAGAAATTGACAATACAGCTTTACAGATAAAAGCAGACGCTTTATTGGAAAAAGCAGCAGAGATGCAAGCTGTGGCTGATGAAATTAATAAATTAAATCAAGAACTTCAAAAAACTAAAGCCAACAAAAAACAGCAAGAATTGCTTGCTGCTATGGAAGCTCTTGCAAAACAAGTAGATGTAATTCAGGCAGAAAATGAATCCATAAATCAAAAAGATTTTACTGCCGAAGCAATTCCTGTAGTTAAAGAAAAATATGCCGACGATGTCAAATATGTGCAAATTGGCTTAAGCACTCATCTCAGTAATTTAAGAAGTGGAGTAAGCAGATTATTGGCTAGTATTCCTGAGAGAGCTGGAGGACTTAATGTTAGTGCTGATCGAGCTCTTAAAGCATGGAATGAAGCAAAGGCTCTTTTGGAAAATAAAAAAGAAAATTTAGCGCCTGTTGCTGATGCTGGCACTCAATCTGTACCAGAAATTCAAAATAACAAAACTTCGTCAGTTTCTTTATCAGAAAGAATCAAGCAATTATCGGATAGAGCTAAACAACTTTGGCAAAAAACTGCTGGATTTAGACAAGCAGTTTCTAGTTTAGCTTCTAAGTTAAAAACTGTTCCAACTAATAGAATTGCAATATTGAGCCCAGAAGAAAAAACTCAACTTGATACTTTAGCTAAAGATTATGGAGATATCAATGCTGAAGTGAAATATTTAAATTCGCAAATAAGTGATGCGAAAGCAATTTTAAAAGATTTAGAGCAAAAAATAAAACTCTCTGGAGAGATAAACCAAGAATTAGAAAATATTAAAAACAACACCACTCAATTACAGGCCAAGCTAAAAGAACTCCAAGGCCAAAGAGATGAGTTTTTGATTAGATCTAAAGAAATTTCCAATCAAGCTACCGCTTTATCCGGTCAGATAAAGCCAGCTTTCACAAAAGAGCAGCAGGCAGCAGCAGCACAAAAAATTAGAGATAAGGTTGTCGTAGAATTAGATAAAAATATTAATCAATCTCTGCGTACGTTAGCTCTTTCTCTTAGCAGAGAAAATAATAAAGATTTAGCAGCCGTGCGCATGCAAATCACGCAAACAATTAAAGGAGAATTTGCTAGATATAAATTACAGCCAGCTTTGAGTTATGTGGTTGGAGAGTTTAGTTATCTTCCTGAATTTAAAAATGATCCAGAAGGAGCTGATGGCTATATAAGAGATATTTTAGGTACAGTTACAGAAGATTTCTTTGTTGCCAGACATACAGCTACCAATCGTTTGCAGATATCCTTGCAGGAAGATGAAGTAACTCGTCGAGACATCATTACCATCGGAGATGTGCACGGAGACTGGAAGGCTTTAGTTGGATTGCTTAGTGGAAGCTCAACGAACGAAAGCGGAGAAAGAATAAGCAAACCTTTATTGGATAGTAATGAAAAATGGATTGGTGGGCCGACTGATTACTTAGTTCTTACCGGAGATTTATTTGATCGTGCTCCAGCTGGTGTCAGCGCTGCTGAAACAGCAGAGCGTATCATGAATTTGCAAAAGCAAGCTGGAAATTTTGCTGACGGAACTCCTAGAGTTAAGGTATTAATTGGAAATCACGATATAAATGCTATTTTTGCATATTGGCGAATGAAAGATATATTAGCAAATAGGCCAAATGTTGATAAAAACACTGCTGCAGAGGCAGGAAGTTTTACTGGAATGAACCCAGGAATTACTCCAGAAGAAGTGATTTATCTTTTTGATCATCCAGATTTAGCAAATTGGGTTATGAATCTAGATGCTATGACTATAGATGATGGCGTTCTACGTTTTCATAGTGATACCACTGCTTACACAGCGTATGGAAAAACTGTTCAAGATGTAAACAATAGAATACGTTCAATAATGAGCAATCAATCGGGATTAAAAGATTTGGAATTATTGTTGCATGATCTAACTAAAAGAGAAGGTTTCGATTTAGCAGGGGATGTCTCTTATTTCTTAGAAACTTACAATGCAGAGCATTTAGTGCATGGTCACAGTGAGACAGCAGTGCCAAAAGACTCAAGAGTAACTAATGTTGATGGCGCACTTTCTGGATCATATGACAGTAAATACGGGAAAGGCAAAAGCAGAGGGAGAACTTTCACTCAAACAGTTCCAGGAATAGAAAAATTAAATGTGGCGATTGCAGCTGGTCTTCCAAAGCAACAATTAGGAGTAATTTTGGCTAGACCGTTATCTGATGTATTAATTGAAGCTAATGAGCAATCAGAATCTAGTAGACAAAAGCTAAGTCAATTGCGTTCAGAATTTGAAAACATAAGCGCACAGCTTGGTCAAATTAACAAACAAATTGAAAAAAATAATTTAGACACTGATGCTGCAGCTAATTCTGGATCTAAGCTACAAGATCAGTTATCAGTTTTAAACGTAGCCAATCTTTTAAGCGCTCAGGCAAATACTAATCAAACAATAACTGGTTTAGAGGATGGTCTTTTGCAGTCAACAGCGCTTTTACAAAAAGCCAAAGCACTTCTCGATGCTCAAAGAGAAGTGTCCAATTTCTTGAATTCATTTAGACAAGCAGGTATTCAAGTTAAACCATTCTTATTAGGAAACGAAGCCTTAAGTGACGTCTCTGTTCTTAGTCAGAAACTGCTTGATTTAGTTTTAGAAGCATTTAATCAACATAAATTTACTAGGAATGCTTTTATTTTGAATATAAGCAAGATTACTCCAAACTTTGTTTCTTTAAATGGTTTGTTGAGTATAGCTGACAGAACCATTGATTTATCTGCAAAAATCCAAGCTGCTCTAGATGATGCCTCAAAACTATTGGAAGAAACAAATCGTAAAAAAGAACTCATAGGTAAAATCAATCCAATAATGGAAGAACTGAAGGCTAAGGGTGCAATTCTTGAATATGATTTAGCTGCTATGACTGCCGACGAACTTGAAAAAGCACTTGTTGATTTGCAACAAATGAATGAATCATATGTCAATGAGAATGATCAAATAAATAATTCTCCAGAAGATGGAATAGCTCTCAGTGCACTTCGTGATAAAGCTGTGCAAATTGGTGCTGAAAGCTCTTTAGTTAATTCATGGAAAACTGAGATAGATGCCAATCAGTGGCTGAATGATCAACAAAGAAAGTTTACAAAAATTTCTGAGCTCTTTAAATCATTAGGAATTGATGTGAACATTGTTACTGTTGGTGACTATGAGAAGCAGTTGGATATTTTATCTAATTTAATTATTGAGATAGATGCTTTAGAAAAATCATCTGGCTTGGATTATGTCTTTTTTCAAGGTTCCACTGAAGATATTCTTGGCATGATTATCATTAATCAAGATAGTGCGAGTTTTAAAGATGTAAATGACTTTAAATCTAAAGCAAGTAATGCAGTAAAAAGTAATACAAAATTAATTGATTTTGTAAAAAAATACGACCCAGTCTTTTCCAAATTGAGACAGCCAGGCATGATTGGCTCTTTAAGTCTCAGAGAAATCAATGAAGCATTAAGAACTGTTGACCGTGCAACAAAATTTTTCCAAAATTCTAAATTAGAAAATAAGAAGTGGTGGACAGAAATTAAAGATTTTGCCAAACAACTAACTGATGTTAAAGCAAATTTAACTTCATTGAGAAGTGAATTAAAGCAATTAGCTCAAAGCTATCTTACAACCACAAAAAAGAAATTTAATTATAATTTAGATGCTGGCGAGATTTCTTTAAGAGAGCAGATACAGCAAATTAAAAGTTTAATAAATACAGATGAAACTAGTAGTTCTAATCAAGGGGTAGATTACAATTTATTTCTTGTCGCTCAAAACAATTTAGCTCTCAAGAATTTAACAAAGCAACAAATTCTTGATTTGGCAAAAGCCACAAATTTACCATTAAATACATATTCAGAGACCAAGCTTTATGAAGATATATACGGTATTTTACTAGATTCTTCTTATAGAAAAGACATCGTACAAATAATTGCTGGCGTTGAAGAAGTTGTCCCAGGTAGTGATTTGGATCCAAGAGTTTCGGTAGAAATAAATCAACAAAGTGGTTCTTCAATGGAGCAATCAATTTATGAAGCAGTTGCTAATAGCATAGATGCTATTCCAGGGATAGGTAATAGTATTGGTAAATTTGGTAAAGGTATTAAACAAATTTTGGCTTGGTTGGATACTAATGGTCAAGACAATGTCGAAGTTCTAACTACTTCTGCTGGATCAGAGAGTGTTCTTTATCTCCGTGTAAGTAAAAATGAATCCGGATATAACATTAGTTTGAAAAAACTTAGCAAAGATGATGCTAAGAGAGATTTTGCTTTTGATTTGGATCATGGCACTAAGATCAAATTAAGCGTTAAAGACGATATCGCGAAATTAAATAGTGAGCTCAACGATGTAAAAACTATTTCACAAGAAAAGATTGTCGGCGGAGTTCGTAATAAATACTCTTTTGTACCAGGATTAAAAATATTTACTAGCTTTGGAGGAGATGATTACAAATTAATAAATGGTTACAACAAAAAAAGAAGCATTATTCCTTATAGCAAGGGTGGCATAGTTAATGATCCAAAAGATAATGTTGTTTACGTTAAAGCTAATTCTAATTCGATAGAAATAATTGATAACGGTACTGGCATGAACGAAGCTCTTTTAAGCAGAATGTTTGTGCCAAAGCAAGGCTCCAAAGTTACCGAGCCTTTAAATGAACAGCAAATTGAGCAAGAAAAGACTAAATTAGGACTTATTTTTGAAGAATTAGGTAATGATGAAGAAAAAAGAATTATTTTCTCTAGAAATAGAGAAGGAATTGTTTCTTTTGTTTTACCAAGCAATAAGGTTGAAGGTTCTTTAGTGTCCGGCAATCTATTATTAGAACTGGCTAACTTAGTTGAAGTTCCAGAGTCCAGAGATAGCCTAATAATTAATTCAAAGTCTGAATCAGGTAAAATGAGTAATTTTGAAGTTGCCATAGATGACATGGTCGATCGAATTGTTTCAAACAGTGAGCTGCAGTCTTTAGAAAAAATAAAATATATAAACACCATTATTGCTGGAATAGAATTTTTGGAAGGTGGTAATCCAAGTTATAAAAAAACAATTAACAGTATCAAAGGTGCTACAAAAGATAAAATTAAAGATATATTGGTATCTCTAAGAAAAGATGGATATTTAATTTTTACTGATGAGGCCAGCTTTTCATCAATTGCAATTGATAGAAATAAAACTGTTTTTCTAAATAAGGATGTCTTTGATTGGAATGAATCTTATTACTTGAAAAATTATTTAGGAGCAAAAATAGTTAGCAACATTACTGTTGGTGGTGCTAGCAAATTGCCATTAGTGTTTGTTGATTTTGATGACAATGCAACTAGCTTAGCACGCGCATTCAATGGTGCCTGGCATTTGAATACAGCCATTGATCGTTTGCCAGTAATTAAGAATGGATCGATGGTCGTTTTACCAAAAAATGTTTATGCATTTGCTAGATTTATTGAGTTAAATGACTTAAGATCTCAAAGAGAATTAAACACTGAGGAGCAACAAGAATTTTTAGATTTAGCAGAAAGAATAGATATCATAACAGCTGATCAGGTTGTAACTGATTATGAAATTGGTTCTGTGGAACAGAATTTGAGAATAGAAGATGTAGAAATAATTACGAAAGACGAATTGAATGTAAAAGTAGACGAGGGAAATATTGATTCAGATATTGTAAATAAATTTTTAGCAAACGATTTTTCAAGTAGTTTTGTAAATCCTTCTACCAATACTAATTATAAAAAAACTCTTCAGCCATTTACTGGCGCTCCAACTGGTGAAATATTAGTTGATCAAAATGGTGGAGTTCTAGATGTTAAAAGTGGCGCACTAATTCTTGAATCTGGCGCTGAAGCTGGGGTTTATTCATATAACTCTCGTGGAAGTAACTATTATACAAAAACAGCTTATGACCAAAATGAATTTTCAACTTTACAATTTAGTAATGAGTACACTCTTCTTCTCAAAGAAGAAATAGAATTTACAAGCTCTTCATTTTTAAAATCTAAACAAAAAAATGCAATTATTATTGAAAATGGCAAAAAACATTTTTATTCTTTTTATCTTAATAAAACAATTGGCTATGGTGGTTATTCAATAGGTTTTGATGATATCGTGAGCGGTCCAAATGGACTTTTTTATTTTGGAATAATAAATGGTCAGATTGTAGAAGTTTTTTTCCCGCAAATGATTGACGATCCTCGTTTTTTGACAAGTGAATTTGATACTTTCAAAGAGAATCTTATAGAATCATTGAACAAAAATGATTTTAAAGTTTGGTTCACAATTAATGATCCTCCTGGTCCTTATAGTATAGATAAATTTCGCGGTGCTGAAATAAGACTAGATTTTCCAAAAGGTAGAGCTTTATTTGATGCTGGAGGTAATTTTGTGTTTACTGCTGATCCTACTGCATTCATTGCTCCAACTCTTAATGAATCTAACTTGAAAGATCAGGGTTTTATTGAAATAGAAAATGATAAGCTTTCTTCTTATATCTATCGAACAGTGACGAATGAGAATCAGAAAAAAGATATTCAAATGATTAACTTTTCTAAAAGTGCATCATTGTCACATTTAGATGACGCTTATGGAGTGCCTAGAATAATTAGCTATGGAACTGCTGGTGTAAACATAACCCTAAATTATGGAGGGAAAGTAACTTCAAGGATTGTCTCCAAGGCGACAATGGATCCTGAAGGCAGATTTTTGTTTGTTGGCGAATCTCCAAATATGGAAATTTTTGACTTAAGAAATGGTTATTCAGAGCTTGTTAGCATTGATCCTAAGTTTACCAAAGGGGATATAACTGTGGTTTCTGATGGTGATGCTATCGTAATAAAAAGTAATATTTATGGCACAAATCAAACTTCTTTTGTACTTCTGAAAGATAAAAATAATAAACAAGTTGTAATCACCTTTCATGGTGAAATAAATCAAACCCAACTTGGCAGAATAATAGATGATCTTAAAAGTGGTGCCGATACAAAGGAAAGTCTAGAAACAAAAGGTTTAACTGAATTTAATCAAATCAATGGTGTTAATAAAGCTGATATATTAAATAAAATTATTGGTGAAAATCAAGAAAACAGAGATAGATATATTCAAGAATTCAGAAATATATACATGCCAATTTTGAACTCAGTTCCTGAAGAACATAGACAGGAATTTATTTCTAGTATCAAGCAAATGTATGTAGAACAAGAAGAATATCTCAAATCTCAAGTTCTAAGTTATGCAACAAACGGTTCAGAAATTGATTTGAGCAATGGTCCAATTGATATGGCAATTAAAAATGCCAACAAAATTCCAAATATGCAGGCTTTCTTGGAAGATTTCAATAAAAGATACGGTTCACTTGAACCTTATGACAAATCATATGCTTATCAACATTTGAGTCTTTCTCTTTTTTCATTTATGAAAGCAGACCACACTATTTTAGATATAAAAACTAGCGATTTATCTTTGTCTGCTTACATCACTCCATTCTTGCGACAAAAATCTATTGATATGAACAGAGCATGTAGGCCTTTAATCGAAGCTTTGGAAAATGAAGGATATGGCTACACTCAAATTCTGCACATCTCGGCATTCTTTGATGAAATTGCAGGGAGAGAATGGTCAGATCCAAAAATCGTAAGCCAACAAATTGCAAAGATAATGGCCCTAAGATCAGGCGAAAGAAAGAAATTTTTTGATTTGATTGTCGGTTCTTTTAAATCAAATATAAGACTTCTAGACATATATTTAAGAAGATATAGCAAAGAAGATATTGATAATATCCCAGCTGATCTCAGATCTATATTTATATTTTTAAGTAGAGATGTTGATCAGCTTAGACTTGATGACAGAGAGCAAGCCACTGGTAGAGATATTAATTTACCAGAAGAAGGTCTTCAAGTTTCTCAAATCATCAAAATGAATCAGGCCAAAGGCAGTTTGTCTCAACCTGTTAATAATTTAGAAGAATTAGTTACTGGTTTTGCCACAAATGTTCCAAAAATTGATGAAAATTTAGAATCTGAAGTTTTAAAGAACATTGCAGTGCAAAGAGAAGGTGATGCTCATACTGCTGAAATTACTCAGAATGCAAAAGACGCTACTAGGGGTCGTGCTGGAAAGCTAGTGGTTGATTTTTATCTAAGAGTTAGAAATGGCATCAGAGAGTATGTGGAAGAAGCTTATGACAATGGAACTGGAGCGCTTGATGAGATAGCTCTTCTTATTCCAAAATCTACCAAATCAATCGGACAACAAATTGATTTGGCTGGCTTTTTTGGCACAGGTAAATACACAATCTTTGAAGGAGTAGATAAGGTGGAAATAGTTAGTGTCAATGAAGATAGAGCCTATCAATTCTTCTTTGAAGTTAAAAAGAATGACGCTGGAAATCCAGAAAAATTAGTCTTAGTAGGATTTAAAGATCTTGCTGGAGAAAATTTACCAACTGGAGTAACGGTGCGTAGAATTAAATATGCTGAAAATACAATTCCTGAATTTGAGGCTATTTCTTCCAGACAATCTTGGAAAATGTTTGCTGGTATGTCTCAAAATGATAATTTCAAAATTTATATTAAGGCAGCAGATGGAAAAGAAGAGGAATTAATTGTTGAGGGAAAGAAGTTGCTTGCCGATGTAGATTTAAATTTATTCGATAAAGATACAAAAACAGTTGTCAACAAAGGAAAGATTCAGATTTATGAAACCAAGGATATGCCTCTTCAAATTATTGATAGGAATGGCTTAAGAGTTAAGGAAATAAAAGATGAATATTTAAAGTTAATTCCAAAAGATTTACGAAAATATGTGAGTGATTTGCATCTTAATATTCAAATTCCATTACCACTTATTCGTAATAGAGGATCATTTGAGAATGAATCTTATTATTTGCCACAAATTCAAAAATATTTAGCAATAGCTTTCTTTAAAGCTTTGGCTCAAAAAGCAATTACTCAAACAAATCCACAATTTGTTTTTACTTCTCTACCTTTAGATTGGTATTCGTCACCAAATTATTCTTACGCTTTTGATTTGGGGAAGGACGTTGAATTGATAGGCATTATTAAAAAAATTAATGATGGAAAAATAGATGAATTATCTACTGAAGAATTGCAATCTCTAATTAATCAAGAAGAGATGGATTGGAAAAATGGCATTTTGAAGTTGATTCTAAACCTAAACGTAACTACTGATGATTCTAAAAAAACCACCAGCATGCTGCTTAAAAGATTACAAGTTCAAGCTGAAATTGCTAAAAAATCCAATGAATTGGGTACTAAGTCTAGAGTAAGTAAAGAAATGGAAATGGCCAAAGAATTGGGAATTGAAGTGGAACAAGTTTCTGAACAGCCTTTGAGTGAGGTTGACACTGCTCGTGTTGCTCAAGCGGCCAGCATGGTCAATGCTTATGTAGGAATGGACAGTTTCTTTAAAGATCCAGAAAAATATGTTGCCAAAGATTTAACAGCTAGTGAAGAATTTGCTAGAAAGAAAATATTGGAAATTGCAAAAACATTTGGCATAGAAGAAGTTGCTTTTGTAGAAGGAGTAGATGGTTTTGCTGGAGCTTTTAGTGGATATGACAATAGTAATGCTAGTTCAACTAAAAAAACCTTTTATTTGCAAAGAAGTTTGGCAGGTAACTACACAAGAGTTTCAGTTCATGAATTAGCTCATTACTTGGAGAAACTAGTTAGTAATCCTGAATTTGATGGAGTAACAAATCAATTTTATGTACCTGATGCTGGAGTTTTTACCCACAGTTCTGTGGGAACATTTGCTGAAGCCATGAAATATGTTAGTGCCAAATCTTTACTTAATTATGATCCAACAAGTCTTGGAAGTAGACTTTTTGAATTCAAGTTGGCTTTACAAAGAATCAATGGAGTAGATTCCTTATTGGTTCAGTCTCTAATAAAATCCATTAATTTATTAGATGTAAACAAATTGAATGACGCAATTACTTATCTGGAAAGTTTGTTTCAGGGACAATCTTTAAATACTGCTCCTGCCAATTTGTTAGATGAAGCTGGTTCATATTTAAACAGTCTCTGTTCCGACTGTGATCTCGTTCGTGAACAAACCAAAGCTGGTGTAGAACTTGCTGACAGTCTTCTAGCTGAGGCTGATGTTTTTAGTAAACAAGCTGTTGCTGCCAGAACCGCAGGTAATCAGAAGCAAGCTGTGGATTTTGACAAGCAAGCTGCAGCCAAAAAACAGGCTGCGATTAAACAATTAGATGATATTCGTAGCCAAGTAATTTATGATCATGGTTGGGAAAACCAATGTGTTCAACTTTATTTAAATGCTTGGGTTGGAGCACGTGAAGCTTTGATTAGGCAAACTTTAGCCGATACTAATTCAGCCATAAAGTCTGTCTATGAAGCAACTCAATTTATTCGTCAAACTTTAGCCGATGGTTTCATGATAACTAAAGCCGTTGGTTTACCTGGTCTAACTACTCCAGTACAAAACATTCCTCTAGATGCTCAAGCTAAGACTGATTTTGAAGAAATGACTCAGAAACTTAAAAAATGGGCTGAATTTAAAGAAGATGCTGGAAATCTGACAGAAGAATTAGTGGCTGGAGAATTAAAAACATTGAAAGACGTCCAATTACAAAAGAGTAGTCAAGAATATATTGGAGACTCTCTAAGAATTGGCATTAGAGAAATTGTTAGACAGATGAGAACTAATTTTATCTCTGATAAACAACAAGAACAATTAGAATTGGCTTTAACAGAAATTCAGCCAGTTATTGCTGCTTTTGAAGTTGAGGGATCAATCGGCTCAGTGTCTTTGTCTGAATTAAATCGTAATTTAGCGAGAGTTGTAGATGGCTTGGATTATTTAATGACTTCCGATTTTAATCAAGATAATATTCTTGAAAAAATTAATGCTTTTGCTGACACTCTACAAAAAAGAAGTGACTACATGAGTAAATTGAGAACAAATGCAGAGACTCTCATTTCTGAATACATAACTCTAACTGGTCAGCCATACACTTTTGACTCTTCAAGTGCCAGTGCTGCCAAATTAATTATGCAGGCTGATAAACTCACTTCTTTGATAGAAGCCAAGAAGCAAGAAATTAGTGGTGTTGCTCCAGTCGCTATCGCTCCAGTTGCAGACAAAAAAGAATTTAAACCAGCAGAAACGCTTAAGAGTTTAGGTAATGGACTCAATAACTTCAGGAAGAGTTTGGGTCGCAATGCAGCTGCAGCAGCCGTTGGTTTTGGAACCTTTGGAACCGGTCTTTATTTATGGGCTAAGAAGGCGGCTGCTAAGAGATTTGCTTCAAAAATTAATTTGCCAAAATTAAACATTCGTAAACCAAGAAATATTGTTGCGGCAGTTTTGTCTGCAATGGTTGTTGCCTCAATTGTTTACTTCTCAGTGGTTCCTCAGGGTACCAAAGTGAATCCAGTAGACAATAAACCAGCCATTGTTCAAACCGTTGAAGCTCCACAAGCACAAGCTCCTGTGGAGCAAGCTCCAGTTGTTGAAGCTCCAGCAGTTGTTGCGCAACCTCCAGTAGTTGAAAAAGCTCCAACCGTCGTTGCACCTCCAGCAGTAAATGCGATTCCAACACAGCAATCATCTCTAAGTGATCAAGAAATTAAGGCAATAGAGCAAGAAATTACAGGAATATTAGAAGAAGCTCCTGGAGAATGGGGAGCTTACATACATAAGATTGGTTCAACTGAAGCAGGGTATTCTTACCAGGAAAATAAATCTTTTCATGCTGCTTCAACAATTAAAGTGCCAGTGGCTATGGCGGTGATGAGGTATTTTGAATCGCAAAATATTAGTTTAGAACAAGCTTTGCAAATTGCTCCAAAAGGTCAAGACAGAATTATTGCGCAACTTATGAAAGCAATGCTGATTCAATCAGAAGAAGAAGCAACATCTATACTTGTTGATTTTGTTAATGCTTCTACTCAAAAAGACATGAGTGCTTATTTTGAAGAAATAGGCATAAATGGAATTTTATATTATACAGAAGATGTAGACGGATATGCTAGAAGTGCGAGTGCAGAGTCGATGGCCATCATTCTTGAAAATCTTTATGCTAATAAATCTGGTTTATCAAAAACTAGCACTGATTATATTTTGAATTTGATGAAGACTTATTCTAAAGATGACGATTTTAGAATTGGAGCTGGATTGACAGCAGAAATTAAAGCCAAAATGGCTCACAAAACAGGGACAGTTTTAGAGGATGACATTTTCACAGCTTCAGATGTTGCAATAGTGACACTTCCAAATGGCGATGCCTATACGATTGTTATTTATAATGCCTTGGACAATAAGACACAATATAATGTTACTCCTGGAATTATTACAGAAATATCTAAGTTAGCTTTCAAGATTTATTCTCCAACTGTTGTTTCCCAGTCAGATTCGCAAGGCGACATTTCTACAGTTTCTAAGGTAAATGGCTCTTTAAGTACAGCGGCCCCAGACTCTTTAACAGCATCTTTTTTCAACTCTTCTAAAACTAATAAAGTGTTGGATGCTGAAAATATACCAGAATTAACTTTTGTTAATAGTAATAATCAAAAAGTTGGTTTTTATTTTGCAGAATACAGTCAATCAATTAATTCTAAAGACTTATCTGCTTATCAATCTGCTTTCGAAAAGGTAGCGCCTTTTTATTCTTATCTGCAAACTGATCAAATAAGATTAGAAAAAATGGAGCCTGGCACAATTGATGGTGGTGAAAGTTATTATGGAATTTCTGGTAGTGAGATTCTGAGTAATGGTCAGTGGCTTGGATCTATTAAATTTACATCTGATTATGAAACGAAGAGTCATTTGCAGAAGATATTATCTAACATTGGTTTGTCAGATAAGGCATCTATAGCAGCTTTAATTCATGAAATTGGTCACATCATTAAATATGAAAAAGATGCTAATGGCAATTACGTCAAATCAAGACTACTTACTTCTTTTGATAATAATTTTTATGGTTCAACTAAAGGTTCAACTGAATTGCCACCAACTGACTATGCGAAAGCCTATTATTCTTACAAGGATGCTGGTGGAGATCAACACGATCGTGCTGTAACTGAAGATTTAGCAGATGTTATAGCTTTGTATTCAGTTGCTCCAGAATATCTCAAGCAAGTTGCTCCACTTCGTTATGAATTTATTGATGCCATAGCTCATGGCACAAACCCAGGATCTTTCCAGGGAGAGATGTCTAATGCTGATAGCTTAGCTTTTAATGATTTGTGCTCTGATTGTGCTCAAGTTCGCGAAGCTACTAAAAATGGTGTGCAAATTTCTGATAATTTAATGGCCGAAGCCAATGCTCTCAATGAACAAGCTTTAATAGCCGAAACAGCTGGAGATCAAACAAAAGCAGCAGATCTAGCTAAACAGGCAGAAGCTAAGAAAAAAGCAGCTATAAAGCAATTAGGCGACACTCGTAATCAGGTGGTTAATGCTCATGGCATGCAAAATCAGTGTGTGCAGTTGTATCTTAATGCTTGGATAAATACTCGTGAGGCCATGATCAGAAAGACCAGAGCAGATGTTGATAGTGCTATAGATTCTGTTTATAGAGCCACGATTCTGGCTGAAGAAATGCTTAATAGTAAGAAAATGAGTATCAGAGAAGGTGGCATCTTCGGTTTTGGCTCAACTGTTAAATATAAAGATCTAACTTCTGATGAAGTTGAAGATGTGGCAGATTTATTGTTTGGCAATGTCAGCAAAGATATAGAGGGACTTCAATCATGGGCCTTCTTTAAAGAAGGAAAAGATGGAAAATTTGAAAGAATTATCATCAGTGGGAGTTTACTTGAATTACAAAATACTGTTATTTCAAGTGGAATCAGTTCGATAAGAGTCTTTTTGCGAGATTTTGCGATTTCTACCAGACAAAGAATATTTTTTGATGAACTAGTAGAAAAAATTTCTAGTTTAACCAAAGACAGTAAAAAAATAGAAGAAAAAGTTGATGTTAGTCCTTCAGTAAGCCCATCCGTTTCAGTAGCAATTGATCCTAGTGTGTCTCCATCTCCAAGTGTTTCTTTATCACCTAGCGCAGTTACTCCATCTCCTTCTGTAGCCCCAAGTACAGAAAATGATGATTTAATTAGTGGTTTTTGGAAAAAGATTTTACTAGGAATAGGAGGTTTATCTATTGGCCTTGGAGTATTTCTTACAATTTATTCTCAAACAATTAATGCTCAATTAGAAACTGTTTCAAATCAAACATCTCCAACTCAAATTGTAGAAACTATTAGTCCGACTTTAACTGCATCACCGTCGCCATCTCCGTCTCCAAGTGTTTCTTTGTCACCGTCGCCATCTCCGTCTCCAAGTGTTTCTTTGTCACCGTCTCCATCTCCATCTCCAACTTCAATAGCAGCACAACCTCCAGTTGAAGTTAAAACTGTTATTTTGAACACTGCTTTGCCAGATGAATATGTTGTTGAGGATCCTTATGCAAAATATAAATACATGCCTGATGGAACATTGATGTTGATAGACAGAGATGAGTGGAACCCGATAGATACTAGTATTTTCCCAGAGTACGCAACTAATAGAAATGTTAATGATTATTTAAAAACTTTACAATTATTCAATGTTGATGAAAGTCTTCGTTATCGTCGAGCATCTGATACAACTTTTTGTAATATCTATGTTTCAGATGTCACAAGTGCCCTTGGAGTTTATATTCCAAGATGGAAAAATGGTGAGAAGATGACAGCGACGACTACTCTAGAATGGTTAGAAGAACCATTGGCACAGGATTTAGGTTGGCAATCTACTTCTGCTTTAAAAGCTCAAGAAATGGCTAATCAAGGAATTCCTACAATAGCTATAACCAGGGGACATATAGCTATGGTTGCTCCTGGGACTGGCCAAACTAATGAACAATCTGGCGTTTTTTATCCATCTTCAGCTCAGGCAGGTAGACTTAATTTTGACAGTGAATCTCCTATCGAAGATAATTCAGTTGAAATTGGTTTTGCTGGAGCTATTAGTAATGGACAAGAGATTGAATATTTTTACAATTCTTCACAATATGAGCTTGTTCAACCAGTTGAAAACCAATAAATTTAAATAATCAGGAAACTTAAATAGAAGTAGGAGTTCCACTTTTTTTATAAACGTAAAATTGCCCAATTTCAAAAAGCAAATAAAAGCTTAAAAGAATCACACCTATTCCAAGGAAGACATTTGTTTCTTTATTTACAACTCGAATGATAAAATTGACAATTTCTAGTGTTTCTGCCCAGAAAAGATAGATCCAGCCAACAGCGTTGCCACTGCGTAAAGGTTTAAAAGCTTTGAGTAAAAACAATGTATCTAGTAGTACTAAAGCAAAACTGCCAATGATTTCTGGAATAACTACCCAGTCTAAAGAAATAATGGCCAAAATCAGGAAAAATCCAGTTAATATACTGGCAATTAGACCAATGATGCCAAAAATTAAAATCAAAAACGGAATAATTTTATTGATCAGAACGCGAATATTTTTTGGCAAATGTGGCAATTTAATGAAGAATTTATCAAGTGAACCGATTAGAATGGCTACTTTTGGATTAGCAAAAGTTTTTTGGAAAAGTCCTTTAAATTGCAGCATAAAGTTAGTATAACAATTTTTTTCTGCTTTTGCTTGAAACGAAAATAGGTTAAACTGGTACTCGTTAGTGAAAAGGCAAAAAGTATGACTCAAATCCCAAATAATTTTCCAATTGCACCTATTGCACATATTAATAGTGAAGTAGCTATTAATTTTTTTACTCAAAATAAAAAGAAATTAATGATCGGCGCAGCAGCTGTAGTTTCTCTTTTTTTGATTCAACAACTTTTTTTCAAACCAGCGGCTATTACTGTAGTTGGCAAAGGCAAATTGCAGGTGGCTCCAGCTAAAGTTGAAATGACAGTCTCCAGAGTTGATTCGAGTGTAGATCCGGTGGTAGCTGTCAATCAGGGTGAAAACAACACTAAGCTTCTCATCGATGAAAGTAAGAAAATTTTACTTAGTCCAGATATTCAGCGTGCCTTTTATCAAATCACTCCAACTGTAGTTGGTGGTGATAAGTTGTATCAAGTAGTCAATGTTTTTAAGCTATCTAGTTCTGAACCAGCCAAAACTTCAGAGTTGATCAAAACACTCTACACTAAAGGTGCAATTACTATCAACAATGTTAGTTTTTTACCAGACAAACAAGAAGATGTGACTCAAGAAGCTCGCCGTGCCGCTCTCAAAGATGCTCGTGAGCAAGCTAAAAGAATCGCTCAAGCTGCTGGTAAAAGAGTAGGTCGTATCGTAACAATCACTGACGATCTGAGTGAAGCTGCTGGTACGGTTTCATCTCAAGAACAAGGCGGCAATGCAGTAATGTCAGATTTCTTAGCTGCTGCTCCAGAAAAAATCGAAGTGTCCAAAGTAGTCTCTGTAACTTACGAAATTTGGTAATTATTTCTTTTGAGTGAAATCTTAGATGCCATCAGCAATGGCTTGCCAGAGTTCTCGATTATTGTCTTCATAACCAAGTGCCCAGATAGCAATACCGGCTAAATCTAATTGTCTGGCATATTCCAATTTATAGGCTATTGATTGAGGATCCTCATAATAAATAGTATAGAGTTCGCCATCTTGCTTATAGGTTATGTATGGGGACAAGGCATCATTATCAAAAGATTTTTTAATTTGAGTGGCTCCAAGCCAGGTGCTGTCACTGGCACTTTTCCCTTCACTTAAATTTAATAAATCTTTGGCTTTTTTATAACTAACTGTAAAGCCAGTGTCTTTATAAGCATTGGCTTTTGGATTAATAGAATCAGTTTGCCAACCATAGCCATAAAAAGGAATTCCAAGCAAAATCTTTTCTCTTGGAGCTTGATCTAAAAACATTTTTAAATTTTGATTAATGTCTTTGTTCCAGTTGCCGTCTTCGCTGAATAAAGGCGCCACTGGTCCAGCTTGGTCACTGCCTCTTTGTTGAAAGTCATAGGCCATGACAACGATGTAATCGACATATTGACTAAGCGCTTTGATATCCCATATTGTCTGATCACTGCTGGCAGCACTTGCATAGACATCGATGCTAATTTTAATGTTTTTATATTTAGTGTCTAAATACCAGTCCAGCTTACGCATGAATTTAACATAATTTTCTCGAAGAGCCTGGCTATTTTCGCCACCATATTCAATATCAATATTGATTCCAGAGATAGGATAAGCGAGTAGTAATGAATCTAGGCTTTGAAAAAATTTAAGATGAGCTTTCTCGTCATTAATAAAAGCAGTGATCGTATCTGGCTCAAATTGCTTGAGAACAAGTTCCACTTGTCCATTTTGTGCTTTCATTTGTTCTATGAGATCGAAAAATTTGTCATCATTGATGATTCTGTATCCTGGATCGAGATTCCCGTCACCATCTTTGGTAGAAATCTCACCATTGGCGGCGATGTTGAGGCCAAAAAAAGACAGATGAGTTAGTTCTTTTTCTATCTTAAAATCATTGATATTCCAGTATGGCAAGAATCCATAAACGACTTTATGGTCTTTTTTTGGAATAATTAATTCTTTGAGATAGCGCAAACGACTATTATTGTTGATCGAAGAAAATAATGGAGCGTCATAAAAAACATTAATAGAAATTAGAGTTACGAGAACTAGCAGTAAGAATAGAAAAATACTAAAGAATATTTTTGACATCAATTACATTTTGTTCATAAATAATCTTGCCTTTATCATCAACTAGTCTCACGCAGTCTCCGCAGTAAAGTTTGGTTAGAGGATCGTAATAGAAACTATGTGACTCAAGCTTCAAATCGCTAGCTTGTTCGCCTTCTTTTGGTGGTAAGCCAGTTTCAGCTCTAATCCAATATTCTTTACGGAAAGTGCCTGAATAACTAGGTTTGGAACTTTCCCAGTACAGTTCTTGTCCTCTAGATTCGCAACTGGCAATTGGATCGGTCTCGCCATTCACTACGCCAACACTAGTTTCATTGTCGCCACTAGTTACCATTATTTGTCCAAGACCATCTTTGGCTGGCATTCCAGTCAAACAAACATTACCAACTTTTACATCGGCTGGTTTTTCTGGCCAAATGGTTTCTTTGTCTTGCAAAATATATTGCATAATATCGTGCCAAATTGGGGCAGCTCCAGTGATACCAGAAGCTAAATAACTCATCGATTTACTATCGTTGTTACCAACCCAGGCAATGGTTAAATATTCTGGAGTATAGCCCACGGTCCAGTTATCTCTCAGATCATTGGTGGTGCCGGTTTTGGCAGATACGATTTTATTTTTAATTACTAGTTCAGAATTTGAACCAAAAGCTGCTTGGCGGGCATTATTATCTTGCATGATGTGGCTAGTTAGATAAGCTGGAGCTCTTTCCATAACTCTTTTTAGCTGACCTTGTTCTACTGATAATTCATTTTCATAAAGATAAGCTAGGTCAGATTTAGTAATTTCTGGATCATATGTTTCTAAAATTTCGCCTTTGTAATTACTAATTTCCAAGATGCCAGTTAGTGGAACTCTGACGCCTTGATTGGCCAAAACACCAAAAGCTTCAGCTAGTTCAATCATTTTTACTTCGCCACCACCCAAAGTGAGAGATAATCCATAATTAGCTGGATCAGTCCAAGTATTAATACCCATAGCTTTGGCTTGATCCATGAATTTTCCTACACCAATGGTAGAAAGAGCTTTGACGGCTGGAATATTAAGTGAATTGCCAAGTGATTGGCGAATTGTGACTGGACCAGAGAAACCACCGTTATAATTTTTTGGACAATATTCTTTTTGACCTGCGACTTTGAAACAAGTCGGGACATCCAAAAGCATTGAGCCTGGATTGAGGGTTTTTTCTGCAAAAGTAGTGGCATACATTAATGGTTTGATCGATGATCCTGGTTGACGTAGTGACAAAACAACATTAACTTGACCATCACCTTCGCTATTAAAATAATCTTTTGAACCAATCATGGTGAGAATTTCTCCAGTGTTTGGTTTTATGACGATGGCAGCTCCATTGCCAACTTTCAAACTAGCTAATTTAGTTAATTCACTGGATAAAGAAGCTTGAGCAGTTTCTTGTAAATCTAGATCAAGAGTAGTTTTGACTCTCAATCCACCAGTTTCAACCATTTTTTCGCCATATTTAGAGTAAAGTAAGTCTTTTATATAAAAAACAAAATGCGGAGCTTTAATATCATTTCTTTTGATGGCATAAGTCAGAACTTCGCTTTCAGCTGCTGCTGCTTCTGTATTACTTATGTATTTGTCTTCTGCCATGCGACGCAAAACTTCTTTTTGACGGGCTTTGCCTTTTTCTGGATTTGAACCAAAAGGAGAATAAGTTGTAGGAGATTGAGGTAGACCAGCAAGAAGTGAAGCTTCTGCTAAAGTTAAATCTTTAGCTGATTTATCAAAATATTTATTGGCTGCTGCTTCAATACCAACAGCAGTGCCTCCATAAGAAATGTAATTAAGATACATCTCTAAGATTTCGTCCTTACTATATATAACTTCGGTCATAATAGCTAAAACTGCTTCCTTGGCTTTACGAGTTAGAGTTTTTTCTTTGCTAAGTAAAGCATTTTTGACTAACTGCTGAGTAATAGTTGAGCCGCCTTGAGTATCTCCACCACTAAAATTATTAATTCCAGCACGTAATAAACCTCTGACATCTAGACCATGATGCGAATAAAACTTTTTATCTTCTATAGCTATGGTTGCTTGAAGAACATATTTTGGTAAATCAACAATTTTAACTGGAATGCGATTTTCGTTGCCATATATCTCATAGAGTAATTTTCCATTTCTATCAAAAATTTGAGAGCTAACTGGAAAATTTTCATTAGAAGTTAAATTACTTGGTGAAGGCAGTTGACTGTATAGATAAATAAGAATTGAGGAAAAAGCTAAAAAAATTAAAGCTAAAGCAATTTGAAAGAGTCTGTCTGTTTTTATTTTTTTCCACAGAACAGCAAACGAAAGGCCAGAGGCTTTTTTTAATTTTGCTTTTTTTTGCTGTACCAGACGGAAAGGATTCATGATAAACCATTATACCTTAATCTTGTAATCAAGGTATTTTTATTTTAGTAGATCAATGTTTATATTTCTTGATTATTCTATTATAATCATCCCATGGAACTACAAAAGAACTCGCCTTGGTATGAATACTTAGATGAATGCCAACGTGAATTAGTTAATGTCAGTTTTTCTCTCACAAATAAAAAAAATGAACTAGTCGGTCTGAAAGATTATTCTTTTATTGTTTTTCCAATGGCCAAAGCTTATGAGGGTTTTCTAAAGAAGCTTTTTTTAGATTTGCAATTAATTAGCAAAGAAACTTATGAAGGTCGTCGTTTTCGTATTGGTAGAGCATTAAATCCAGACATCCGATCTTATCAAAGAGATGATGACTGGCTTTATGACAATGTCTCGGTGAGGTTTGGTGAGGAAATGGCCCGTCAACTTTGGGAGACATGGCTCACTTGTCGTAATCGTGTTTTTCATTATTTTTCTGATTGCGAAGAATTTCTTGATTTTGATGAAGCATGCAAAAGAATAAAAGTAATGGAAGAAGCGATGCAAGCAGTAGCTAATAAGTTAGATAAAAGGCAAAATTATGGCAATGCAATATAACTATAAAAATATTACTATTTCTGGTTTACCAGGCTGTGGTTCTACGACTCTTCTAAAAGAATTAAGAGACAGATTAAATCCAGAAGGTTGGTCTGGTTTTTCAGGCGGTGAATTCATGCGTGCCTATGCAATCGAGAAAGGCTTATTTAATCCTGATCAATCCGCTCATCATAGTGCTTCTGTATATAATGATGAATTTGATCGTCAAGTTGATTATGGAATGCGTGAAAAAGTCGCTGATCAGGAAAACTGGATCATTGAATCTTGGCTTTCAGGTTTTATGGCACAAAATATTCCAGGAACCCTCAAAGTTTTAATGACCTGCAGTGATGATGCTGTTAGAATTGATAGAATCGTCAATCGTGATGGGGTCGATGTTATGGAAGCTAAAGAAAGCATTCATAATCGCTACCAGGGTAATTTGGCAAAATGGCAGCGCATGTATTCGAAAGAATGGCAGGAGTGGGTAGTAGCAACTGGAAAAGTGTCACAGACAGAGCCAATTGATTTTTGGCGCGACGAGCTTTACGATTTAGTTATTGATACTTTTTCTAATAATAAAGAAAAGACTTTACAAATGGTTCTAGATGCCATCGAAAAAAAATAACAAAAAGAAAATTGAAGCCATCAGCTCAAGTAAGCATGAGGCTTTCTTGCCGATTTTGGTTTTAACTTTTCTTATGTGGTTTTTTTATAGAAGTGTTTTTCATTTTCCAGTTTGGTTTGATGAAACTGTTGGTAAGTTAGTTTTTTTTGCTTTGCCTGTTTTGCTTTACGTTTCGATTTCTGGTAATAAAGAAATTTTTGAAACCCTTTCTTTTAAGAAAATTAAGCCAGGTTTACTGCTTGGATTAGCAATCGGCGGTATTTTTGGTTTCTCAGGAGCATTACTTGGAGCCTTAAATCGAGGCGGAAGTGTAGCCTTGGTTCCTTATTATTTTGCGGACTGGTTTTGGAAAGAGATGTTTTTGGCAATCATGACTGGTTTTTGGGAGACTTTGTTCTTTTATAGTTTTGTGATGATTATTATTGATAGCAAATTTAGTCATTTTTCTCTTCTAAAGAGAGTTATTCTGGTGGCTCTAATTTTTCTTATTTTTCATCTGCCAAATATTTTTGCTCGCTTTAGTCTTTCAGAGGTTATTTTGCAAATTATGTTAATTTTTGCTTTTGCCTGTGGTCAGGCCTTAATTTTTTACAAAAGGCGCAATGCTTATTTGCTGATCTTGGTACAGGCTATCTGGGGCATGGTGCTTTTAATTCATTTCTAATCTTTTTTTATGAAAAAAGTTAATTATTTATTTTTATTGTTTGCTGTCCTTTTTTCAGTGTTTATTCTATTTATTTCACTTCAATCAGCCAATAAAAATGAATTAAAAGGTAATCCTAGTTTAATGTCTGGAAAATTTTATGTGGCCAAAGAAATTTTGCCAGACCACTCTCTCTATCCGCTTTTAATGATTGTTGATCGATTACGTCTTGAAATGTCAGATTCAGAAAAAAGAACTTATCTGTTGGTTTCTTATAGCAATCGTCGCCTTTTTTATAGCAAAAAACTTTTGGACAAAGGCAATTCATCTTTAGCACTCATAACTATGGATAAGGCACTCAAATATTTAAATAGAGCTATGCATGAAAATATTGTTTTACTTGAAAAAGAAAATAATAATAAAAAAACTGAAGACCAATCTTTGGCTTTTTTTGTTCTAGAAAGTTTTGATAAACACATGGACTTTATTACAAATAACAAAAATAAATTCAACAATGAAGAGAGTGCAGCTTTGGAATCTTTATCTATTCAAAGTTTATCTCTGGCAGATAAATTACGACTCCTGGCCAAATAAGTTCTTTGCAAAATTGATAGTTTTTGTTATAGTTGACAACACACCCTCCCACATGAGATTCTTTTAGTCCTCACCTTAGCAAACCACAATATTTTGTGATTGAATAAATAGTGAAACACTATAGGTAGGATTAAACATATTATGCAGTGTCCATTTTGCAAAGGCAGCGAAACGGCGGTAATTGATTCGCGAGAGACGGAAAACGGTGACAGTGTGAGGCGCAGACGGGCATGTGAAGCTTGCAAGAAGCGCTTCACTAGCTACGAAAGAGTTGAAGGTGTAGATCTTAAGGTGATCAAGAAAGATGGTAGCAAAGAAACTTTTGATCGAGAAAAAGTTAAAAGAGGTTTGATTAAAGCTACTTGGAAACGTCCAGTTAGTATGTTGCAGATAGAACTGCTAATAGAAGACGTTGAAGCAAAGTTGAGACAGAGAGAAGTCATTGAAGTCAAAAGCTGGGAAATAGGCAATCTAGTTCTTAATAGACTAAAAAAACTTGACCCTCTTTCTTACTTACTCTTTGCCAGCGTTTATAGAGACTTTGGTGAATTGGCAGACTTCGAAGAAGAGATTCGAAAATTAAAAGAACAAAGTTAATTTTAAAATATAAAAAACTGATTTCAGTTTTTTAACATGAGACAAATAAAGCTTGAAAAAGATTGTCGACTTGGACAAGTAAGCAATTTTCTTCAAACTTGTCTCATGTTTAAGAATTGAATTCACAAATAAAAATTATGAAGGAAATCAAGATGTCCGTTAAAAATCAGCTTCCCAAGAAAAAAATGAAACTTATTAATCGTAAGTTGTCTAAAGGTTTGGGAGAAGCTGTTGCTAAACGCACTATTTTACGTACCACGGCGGATGGCAAACTAGAAACTTGGGCTGATGTAGCTCATCGTGTGGCTCTTGGTAATTCCATGCTGCTACCTAAGAAATTTGCTGCTGATCAAAAAGAAGAATATGAGATTTTGCGTAAACATATTTCCAACGCTTCACTTTTAATGAGTGGCCGTCATCTTCAACATGGTGATGAAACTCAACCTGGTCGCAATATGGAGGTTTTTACCAACTGTAGTACCGCTTCTTCTTCCTTTTTACTTTTCTATCTACTTTTAAATGGTTCTGGTGTTGGTCGTGCTTATGACGACGCTTTGATGGTAGTGGACTGGGATTACATGCCAATCATTCGCTGTGTATTAGACGAGAATCATGGTGATTTTGTTTGGGGTGATGATGAAAGTACTCGTGAAGCTCGTCATAAATATGAAAATGCTCATTGGTTTGAGATTCCTGACACCAGAGAAGGTTGGGCTCAGGCAGTCGAAAAAATTGAAGAAATGGCTTACGAGCGTAAATACAAAGATGAAACCCTCATTCTAGATTTTTCCAAAGTTAGAGCCAAAGGCTCACCGATTAATGGTATGCAGGGTCGTCCAGCTTCTGGTCCTCGTCCTTTGATTAAGGCTATTCAAAAATTAGCCACGATCAAAGGTTCTGGCATGAAGCCTTGGAAACAAGCTCTCTATGCTGATCACTATTTATCAGAATGTGTTCTGGTTGGTGGAGCACGTCGTGCAGCTCGTATTGCAGTTAAAACTTGGACTGATCCAGATATTTTTGAATTCATCAGTATTAAAAAAGGCGGTTTCTTATGGTCAGCCAACAATAGTGTGGCTGTTGACGAGAAATTTTGGAAGCAGCGTAGTTTGCATTCAACCAAGGTTCTTGATGCTGTGATGCGTGCTTCATATTTTGATAAAACTGGTGAGCCAGGCTTTGTAAACCAACATAAATTGGTCCAAAACGATGAAGGCTTTGATGGCTACTTAGATGGTGGCTATGCTTGCAGTAAGAAATTTGCTCCAATGAAAAAGACCGTCAAAATGCTAGCTGAAGTAGCCAGACGTGCTGGTGCCAAATATTACACTCAAATTCCAAATCCATGTGGTGAAATTACTTTGAATATGTTGGGTGGTTACTGTGTGATTGCTGATGTGGTGCCTTATCATGCTCCTGATGCTGATAGTGCTGAAGAAGCCTTCCGTGCTGCGACTCGTGCTTTGATGAGAGTTAATACCTATATGGATAGTTTGTATTCTCGCGAAGTTAAAAGAACCAATCGTATTGGTGTTGGCATGACTGGTATTCATGAATATGCTTGGAATGCCTTCGGTTTGGCTTTCCGTGATTTGATTGATGAAGAAAAAGCTCATGATTTTTGGATGACTATCGCTCGTTTCAAGAGAGCAGTCGAAGAAGAATCATTTAGTTATGCCAAAAAACTTGGCGTCAATGTTCCTCACACTAATACCACTATCAAACCAGCTGGCACTACTTCTAAATTATTTAGTCTTTCTGAAGGTGCTCATCTTCCAGCGATGCGCGAATATATTCGTTGGGTGCAATTTAGCTCAGATGATCCATTAGTTAAAAAATATCAAAAAATGGGCTATCCAAATAAAGAGCTGAAAAGTTATCAAGGTACGACCGTCATCGGTTTCCCAACTCAGCCAGAAATTTGTAGCTTAGGTATGGATGATAAGTTAGTGACTGCTAGTGAAGCTACTCCTGAAGAACAATATAAATGGTTGATGTTAATTGAAAAATATTGGATAGTTGGTGTAGATAAAGATGGTAAGCCATTAGCTGAAGATAAAGGCAATCAAGTTTCTTACACTTTAAAGTATGACCCAGAACAAGTTTCTTATCGCAAGTTTTCAAACATGATTCGTAAATATCAGCCTCTGATTAAAACTTGTAGCGTCATGCCAAAGATTGATGTGACAGCTTACGAGTATCAGCCAGAAGAGGCAGTAACCATTGGTCAATTCATGCAAGTTATCAATGAAATAAGTGACGACGAAGCAGAAATAACAGAAGACATTAGCATGGATCATCTCAAATGTGACAGTGGTGCATGTCCGATCTAATTTAACCAATTTTGCGTAATCAAAAAACAAGCGCGAACTATTAAATTAATCCATAGAAGGAGCTTAATCGTGAATTTTATTTTAATATAAAATATTTTTTGCAGCGACTTCTCTGAGTGAAAAAAGCTTGTTTATTTTTTCTAGATTTATTTTTAGTGAACGCGATTAATTTAATAGTTCACGTTCGTTTTTTCATGTTAAAATAACGCCAAGATGGCTGCTAAAAATAATTATAAAATTCTTGTAAAAAATAAATCAAAACAAGAAAAAAATGTTTTAGTAGCCAATGTTTCAGTTTCGCAAAATAAATTGATTAAGCGGGGTCGTCCAAAATTACCATTGCACCTTAAGCTTAAAAGAGCTGTCAAAAAATATTTTCATTTGATTAATAAAAAAATAGATAAATCAATAAAGAAATTGACTTATCAGTATATTTTATTTTTAAAACTAATCAAAATTAAAAAAGGTCGTGGTCGTAAAAAGCTACCTTTTTATATTAAATGGCAGCGTTTTTTTTCTTTAACTTTTATTATTCTTTCCAAAAAAAGAGAAAAACTTTCTCAAAACTTAAAATTTAGAAAAAACCAATTTTTAAAATTTTTGCATTTAACTAAAAAAGTTGGTCGACCAAAGAAAAGAGCATTTCATTTCTCTTATCTCTCATCTTTTTTTCTAACAGTTTTATTTTTAGGTTTTTCTTATTTCACTTATGATATTGCAATCAAAGATTTACCATCGCCGACTGATCTTTCTAACAAAGCGCAAAATGTTACTACGAGAATTTTAGACAGAAACGGTAAGTTGCTTTATCGTATCTATGAAGATGAAAATCGAACTTTGGTGCCATTATCTTCAGTCTCCAAATATCTTAAAGATGCTACTATCGCTATAGAAGACCAAGAATTTTATAGCCATTTTGGCTTTTCTATCAAAGGTATATTTAGAGCTTTGCTCAAAAATTTCTCTGGCGAATCAACTCAAGGGGGTTCGACCATTACTCAACAATTAATTAAAAATCGTTTGCTTGGTAATGAAAAAACATATCGCAGAAAAATTCGCGAATTACTTTTATCTCTCATCGCTGAGCGTATTTATAACAAAGATCAAATACTGGAAATGTATCTTAATACCGTTGCTTACGGTGGCTCAACTTATGGCATTGAAGAAGCATCTTGGAGATATTTTAATAAATCAGCCAAAGATTTAAGTTTAGCTGAATCAGCACTTTTGGCAGGTTTGCCACAGGCTCCATCAACTTACACGCCTTTTGGTTCGAATCCAGAATTAGCTTATAGCAGACAGGCAGAAGTTTTACGTCGTATGGTTGACGATGGTTATATTAGCCAATTGCAGGCTGATCAAGCCAAACAAGAAAAACTAGTTTTCAATCAAGACCGAATTGATATGCAGGCACCACATTTTGTGATGTATGTGCGAAAACTACTTGCTGAAAAATATGGCGAAGATGTTTTATCAAAAGGTGGTCTAGAAGTCAGAACAACGCTGGATTTGTCGCTACAAAATCAAGCCCAATCTATAGTTAGCAGTGAAATAAATAAACTTGGAGTTTTTAAAATTAGCAATGGAGCAGCTCTAGTAACTAATCCAAAAACTGGCGAACTTTTAGCAATGGTGGGTGGTGCTGACTATTATGACTTTGTGCATGACGGTCAAGTTAATGTAACGATTAGACCGCGTCAGCCTGGATCTTCAATTAAGCCTTTGACTTATGCCACTGCTTTTGAACAAGGCAAAACTGCTGCTTCAATTATTGATGATTCTCCAGTTGTTTATCAGATTCCAGGTAGTAAGCCTTATGCCCCAAAAAATTATGATGGTCGTTTTCACGGTAGAGTAACACTGAGAGAAGCTTTAGCTTCTTCTTATAATATTCCAGCAGTCAAACTTTTAGCTGAGTTAGGAGTCAACACACTGATTAATAAAGGCGAGATGCTTGGTATTAGTACTTGGCAAGATCGCAGCCGTTTTGGTTTGTCACTGACGCTTGGAGCTGGTGAAGTTTTGATGACAGATATGGCAGAACTTTATAGTAGTTTCGCTAATCTTGGTTATCCAGTTTCCATCAATCCATTTTTAGAAATAAGTAATTATAAAGGTGAGACTCTGTATCGAAATAATTGCGCTCTTGATGCTGATAACTGCTACGATGACTTAGAACTTAGTCCAAAAGCAGCTTATCTTATTACTGATATTTTATCTGACAATAAAGCTCGCTCTTCAGCTTTTGGTTTGTTTTCTGTGCTTAATATTCCTTCTCAACAAGTAGCAGTCAAAACAGGCACCACCAATAGCATGAAAGACAACTGGACCATCGGCTACACTACTGATCGTTTAGTAGCCACTTGGGTGGGTAATAATGACAATACACCTATGAGTTATGTTGCCTCCGGAATTACTGGAGCTTCACCTATTTGGAATAAAATAATGCTGTTGCTTTTGGATGATAAAAATCCTCATCGTTTCTTTATTCCAGAAAATATGATCAAAGTTAAAATATGCGCTACCACTGGAACATTGCCTTGCAGTGCTTGTCCAAAAATTAGTGAAGAATTATTTGTAAAAGGTAGTGAACCACAAAAAGCTTGTATCAACGAATCATTTACCAATCTTAAAACAATAGAACAAAGAGGTGGACAGATTTTATAGTTTACAAAACATTAATTATTTTTGGAAAATTATAGAAACTAAAAATCCGAGTAAAAGAGTGATGAGTAACAATAAAGGTGCAATCCATTTTTGACTAAGTTCTTCTTTTTCACTTTTTTTTTGACGTTTTTTGGCTTGTTTAGCTAAATATTCTTTTTCAATGCGATTAGTATCTTTAGCAACATCATTTATTAAGTTGGGATCTTGTTGATAGCTTTTACTCATTTCTAATTTCTTTGACTTTGGCGACGATCAAATCGACGACTTCTTCAATTTCTAGTTTACTTGTATCCACTAACCAAGCATCTGGCATCACCTGTAGGGGATCAGTTTTTCTTTTCATGTCTCTTTCATCTCTTTCTTTGATTTCTTTTATGACTTCTTCAATAGAGACGTTAATACCTTTGGTTAAATATTGAGTGTGTCTTCTGATGGCTCTAGCTTCAATGCTGGCAGTTAAATAGATTTTGAGATCTGCTTCCGGCAAGACTCGAAAAGTTATGTCTCTGCCTTCCATGACCACATCCTGGCTTCGTGCTATTTCTTGCTGTTTTTTGACTAAAACTTTTCTTAATTTAGCTAAAACAGCCACCTTTGAAGATCCGTCACTGCATTCTTGCGTACGAATTGCCCAAGAAATATCTTCACCATCCAGAATAATTGTGGTTAATCTGCCGTCAATTTCAGTAGGTGAAAGTGGATTTCTCATTTCTAACTTACTTTTTTCAAGTAAAGCGATGACTTTGTCTTCGTCGTTTAAACTTATCTCATGACGTAAAGACAAAAGAGCAGTAGCTCTGTACATGGCTCCGGTATCTACATATAGAAATCCAAGTTTTTGGGCGAGTAGACGAGAAACAGTACCTTTGCCAGCCGCAACAGGACCATCAATAGCAATTTGAAAAAATTCGCTCATTGTTATTTTTTGTTGGATTTTTTCTTCTTGCTGGCAGGCTTTTTAATAACTTTTCTTTTTTCTTCAACTAACCATTCTTCTCGATCTGAAGTGATTAAACCACCTAGTCCAACAACAACTAAGATTAGTGGCCACAAATTCCAAAAAGCTCTTGGCAAATAGCCCATATTGGAAGCCATAAAAATGAGTCCCATTATTACTAATGTGATAGGCCAAAAAATTTTCTTAGGCATAGTTGAAATTCCTTACAATCTAATTAAAACCTAGTTTAGTTGAAGCGACAAGAGCTGAATTAAAGAAAATCAATTTTTCATTGATTTTTCAATTTCTCTTTTTAAATCTCTTTTTTTAATGGTTTCTCTTTTTTCGTACTCTTTTTTACCTTTAGCCAAGGCTATTTCTAACTTGATTCTATTGTGTGAGATAAAAAAGGCGATTGGAATAATGGCAAAACCCTTTTGCTTGCTTGCTTCAGTTAATGATTCGACTTCGCTTTTTTTAAGTAATAACTTGCGAGATTTTTTTGGGTCATAATTTTCTTGATGAGCAAAAGCATAAGCATTTATTTGAGCGTTGATGAGAAAAAGCTCTCCGCCTATTTCTTTGATGTAGCTGCCATTTAAGCTGGCTTGTTGTAGGCGCAAACTTTTAACTTCGGCACCTTCCAGAACAATTCCAGCAATAAATTTTTTGCTGATACTATATTCGTATTGTGCTTTTTTATTAAAAACGAGAGACATTTGAGGTTTATTTTAACATTAGACTCATCTTTAGACTTGTCTAATTAAGATTAAGACTTAAATTTCTAATCCGTAAATGACTGAACCGCTAACTGCATAGATCTTTTTACCATCACTGCTAAAAGCAATACTGCTAACTCCAGCCAATTCATTACTCTTTATTTCATTAATGAGCTGACCATCTTTGGTTACAATCAATAATCTTTTATTTTGTTTTTCTAGAATTGCTATGGAATTACTTGCTTCATTGCCACTGATGATAATTGGACTATTTGGGATTTGAGCAATTCCTTTAAATTGAAAGTCTGCTTTAGAGCCTTTACCGAATTTAAGTAGCTCGCCTGTTTTAAAAGTCATCCACAAATCTCCATCGACCATTAAATTGCTGATGTTATCAAAATTTAAACCTTGTTTATCTACTAGCCAACCAATTGGATCGCTTAGCTTGTCTTCGTTGTAATAATATCTATAAACATTTCTTTTATCTTTATTAGATAGATATAAATATGGTCCGAAGCTACTCAGAAATTCACCAGTTTTATCTGACTCTCCTTCTTGTTTAATTTCTGTGAAAGCTTGTTCATTTTTAGACAAATCGAGCATTTTAATTCCACTACTTAATAAAAATAATTTGTTTTCACTAACTGTAAAATCTCTAATTTTTTCATTATTTTTAAGAGCAAATTTTTCTCTGTTTTGATCACTTTTTATGCGTAATATTTCTTGACCATTAGTTTCTAGGAGAAAGATTTCGTCTGCTTTAACTTCAATTTTTGTAGCGAGAAAATTATCCAGATTATAGGCAACAGATAATCTATCAAG
>CAJBWJ010000024.1 GCA_903959355.1 uncultured bacterium | reverse complement strand
TCTACCAAGCTAACTTCATAAAAATTCACCAGCTGTTCTATAATTGCTGTTTTAGTCGCCAAAGCCTGATTATCGGCTAAAATACTCGCTACTTTACCTATTAGCAATCCTTTTTCTAAGCCCACTTGAGACGAAGTGAATACTAATTGCCCAACTTCGAGTTTTGAATCACTAGAAACTTCAGTCAAAAGAATTTCACGACCATTACCTTTTAAAAGACCTTTTATTTCTGTATTTGTTTGCACCAATATCCCAATATCATTCATTTGCGATAAAAGTAAAACTGAAGACTGTCTTTCTTTCACATCTTTAATCAAACCAAGCAAAGTACCTTTATATAAAACCGCTGAGCCTACCTTTACTCCAGATTGACTACCTACAGCCACAAAGCTTTGGGCAAAAGAAATAACGGGAGCGGCAATAATAGTTTGTTTATAAAAACGGTCGCTATTTTCCAGAATTTTGCGTAACTCTTGATTTTCTTTTTCTAATGCTTCGACTTTAATCGCTGTTGTCGCTGCTTCACTATAACGATATTGGAGATCTTCTAGTTTGGCCGTTAAGTTCCACATTGTGGCAAATCTGTCAAAAGGATAAGCTATTTTTTGCAAAAAATAAAAGTTTTTTTCTTTCCAAGTGTTTGCTAAGTTAGTAAAAAAACTAAAATGCAAAAAATTTAGAAATTGTAAAAAAAACAATATAAAAACAAACAAAAAAGCAAGTAAATATTGTTTATTTTTTTCGTTTAGCATAGATTTTTAACTTCTATCGCTTCTAGTTTTAGATATTTAGCTAAATCAGTAGCTTTTGGTTTGTCTATTAAGTTATTGGTAAAAAAATAAAAACAATCCGGTTGCTCAAATTCAAATTTTTCCTTGGCTTTTTTTAGGAAATTTTTGCTGTCCAAAGCTAAATTTCTCAAAAAAATCTTTTCATATGTGAGCAATTTTTCTTGATTAAAAAAACTCAACTCAGCGCAATCATCAAATAAGCTAATCAATAACTTTGCTTTGGAAAAATTTCTTTTTTGCATTAAATAAAAATTATAGAAAAAATGACGATCTACGAAAAATGTTTTTTTAAGAAAAGGAACTGCTTGTTCTATAGCTTTCTTTTCCAATTCACTAGAGTTTGGAGTGAGTAAAAAGACTAAAGCATATTGTTCTAAATCAAAGGATTTTAAATTCAAATCAAGGATTTTTTTCAAAACTTTTTCATTTGATAAAAAATTAATTTTGCATATATCTGCGTTTGAAACACTTTTGAGCAGAGTTAGATTAGAAAAATCTATTGAAGATAAATCTCTCACATCCTTAACCAAATAAAAAGATATACCGCTGCTACTCAAGTCGACTAGCAACAAATGCTTAAAATCCAAAAAACGGACTCGTGAAAAGATAGAAAATGAGTTCATTAAGAATAGATTTTACTACTAACTTAATTGATTAAGTAGCAAAGAGGCAGACTTCCACAAATTTTGACTAATTAAATTTTCAACTTCTTTAACTTTTGCCAAAACAGCTTCGTCGGCACTTTCTTTCATTTTACCCAAACGCTCGCCCATCATCTCTGATTTAAGCTCCAAAGCTTTGTCGTATAGAACTTCATCTAAATCAGGTATTAATTTCTCTAAATAAACAATCAAGTTTTCTTTAACTTCATCTTTATTTATGTCGGCATTATCTAAAATTTTACGAGCGCCAGTATATTCTTCACTGGTTAGTAATAATTCTAAATCATGAACAACAAAATCATCCCAAATCATTGCCTCTAATTCATCTAAGAATTGGTTTTTTTCTTCATCAGTTATATTCATTAAACCAAGCATTGTGAATATATTCTGTGATTTTAATTCCTCCTCATTGGCTTCATCACTGGCAGCAACATCTTCTTTTACTTCTTCATCAGTTGATTGCACATCTAGAGCAGGGCGATTTTTTCTAAATTCATCAGATTTTTGAGGATCTGCAAGCTCTTGAAATTCGGCAGGTTTATTTTTATTACTTTCGGCATCAATTTTACTTTCAAGGTCAGTTAAAAATGAATCAAAATCAAATTTTTCTGCAGATTTATCATCATTCTTGATTGATTCCGCTTTAATTGGCTCAGCTTGGACTGGTGCTGCCTGGCTCACAACCTCTGATTTGACAGGAGCTGACTTTTCTTCAAAATTCTTGGACAACTTATCTAATTCGGCGAGCAATTGATCGATTTCAGCTGTATTATCTTTTTGAGGAGCTGGTTGAGGAGTTGA
>CAJBWJ010000023.1 GCA_903959355.1 uncultured bacterium | reverse complement strand
CGATATGGGACAAAAAGTTAATCCAATCAGTTTCAGAATGGGCGGGATTTTCACTTGGAAATCTCTCTGGTTCGCTACAAAAGCAGATTACTCTTCTAAAGTTTTAGAAGATTATCGCTTACGTGAATATTTGGAAACAAGTCTAGCTAATGCAGGACTAGTTGATATCGAAATCAAACGTTCTATTAATAAATTATTAATCGTTTTATCCGTAGCTAGACCAGGTGTAGTTATTGGTAAAGGTGGTTCAAACTTAGAAAAAATTAAAGAAGGTGTTGAGCGCTTAATCAATGTCTCCAAAGAAAAAAGAGACAAAGCTAGAATTGAATTAAAAGTTGAAGAAGTTAAAAAACCAGATTTGAGCGCCAAATTAGTACTTGAGAGAATCATTTCTCAATTACTTGCTAGATATCCTCACCGTCGCGCTGTTATGCAGGCTATGGAAAAGGTGATGGCAGCTGGCGCAAAAGGTGTTAAAATTCAACTCTCTGGTAGAGTTGGTGGAGCTGAAATTGGTCGCAGTGAAAAATATTTTCAAGGTAGCGTTCCAACTCAGACACTTAGAGCTAATATTGATTATTCAGAGGCCCCAGCCAAGACTCGTTCTGGTTATGTGGGCATTAAAGTATGGATTTATAAAGGGGAAGTAGTCTAGCAATGTTACAACCAAAAAAAGTAAAATACCGTAAAACCTTTAGAGGCAAGAATCGTGGCAAAGCCATGAGAGGTTGTGAAATTGTTTTTGGTGAGTATGGTCTCAGAGCTTTGAGTCTCGGTGAGATTTCTGCTCGTCAGATTGAAGCAGCTCGTAAGAAAATTACTTATGCTACCAAAAGAGAAGGAAAATACTGGATTAAGATTTTCCCTCACAAGCCTTTAACTCAAAAGCCACTTGGTATTAAAATGGGTTCTGGTAAAGGTGCTATTCAAGAATACGTAGCTGTAATCAAGCCAGGTTTCATTTTGTTTGAAATTGGTGGTGTCAGTGAAGAAATGGCCAAAGCCGCTATGCAAAAAGCTGCTGCCAAATTATCAGTTAAAACAGAATTTGTGAAGAAAAAATAAATGAAAAGAAACGACATTAAAGCACTAAGTCAAAAAACAGTGTCAGAACTGGACAAGGAATTACTTAAACTAAGTCATGACTTGGCTAACATGCGTTTACAGAAAAAAGTTGGTAAGTTAAGCAGTGTGGCTAAATTAAAGAATTTGAGTGACGATATAGCCAGAATAAAAACTGTTCTTACAGAAAAAGAGACGCTCGGAAATAAATAATATGAAAAAGCTACAAGGCAAAGTTATATCTCTAAAGACCAAGGACACAGCAGTTGTTAAGGTCGAACGTGTCTGGGCTCATCCTCTTTATCAGAAATTAGTTAGACGTAGTAAAAAATATGCTTGTAATTTTGATGCCAAGCTTATTGAATTAGTTTTAAATGATGTAGTAGAAATTGAAGAAACTCGTCCTCTTAGTAAAACTAAGAACTTTAAGGTAGTTAAGAAAATTGGAAAATAGTCATGATACAACTAAGAACCGTACTAGCAGTAGCTGATAACAGCGGCGCCAAAAGAATCAGAGTGATTCAAGTTTATGGTGGCTCAAGAAGAAGATTTGGTTATGTTGGTGATATGGTCATTGCTTCAGTAATTGATGCCGATGCCAATGGTACCGTCAAAAAAGGTGAAAAAGTCAGAGCAGTTATCGTTCGTACCAGAAAAGAGCAAAGAAGAGATAGTGGCGAATATATTCGTTTCGATGAAAATGCTGCCGTTATTATTCAAGCTCGTAATAACAAAGAGCCAGTTGGCACTCGTGTTTTTGGACCAATTGCTCGTGAAGTTAAAGATCAAGGATTTAATAAAGTTGCTAGCTTAGCTCCGGAGGTATTATGAAATTAAAAATTGGAGATAAAGTTTTAGTCACTGCTGGCAAAGACAAGGGTAAAAAAAGCGAGATAATTGCTGTTTATCCTGCCGAAGATAAGATTTTGGTCAAAGACGTTAATCTTTATTTTAAGCACGTTAAGCCTCTCATGGATAGACCAGGAGAAAAAGTTAGAAGAGAACGTTCTATGTCTGTGGCCAAAGTGGCTATTTTAAATGACAAAGATCAAGCCGACAGAATAGCTTACAAAGTTACAGCTGATGGCAAAAAAGAAAGAATTTTTAAGAAAACAGGTCAGGTAATTAAGACCGAAAAAGTAGCTACCGCTAAGAAGAAATAATATGAATCGTTTGAAGCAAAAATACCAGCAAGAAGTGCTCCCAGTCTTAATGAAAGAATTCTCTTATAAGAATCCTTTTCAAGTCACTAAGATTCAAAAAGTAACTCTAAATATTGGAGTTGCTGAGCCTCAAGACCCTCATGCTAGAGAAAAAGTAATGCCTTTAATTGTTAAACAATTCGAAGACATCACTGGTCAACATCCTCAAATCACTAAAGCTCGTAAAGCTGTTGCTAATTTTAAATTAAGAGCCGGTGACCCAATGGGCGTTATGGTAACTTTACGCGGAGATTTAATGTGGGAATTTATGGACAGATTAGTTTCAGTCGTTCTCCCACGTGTTAAAGATTTTCGTGGAGTTAGCAGAGTTGCCTTCGATGGTCAGGGAAATTATAGTCTTGGAATTGAAGAGCAAATTTCTTTTCCAGAAGTTGAATTTGATCAAATTGATCGTATCAGACCACTCCAAGTTAATTTTGTAACTAGCAATAAAAACGATAAAGAAGCATTTCGTTTATTAGAGCTTCTAGGTATGCCTTTCAAAAAGGAAGAAGACAAGAATTAAAGTATGGCTAAAAAATCAAAGATTGCTCAATCAAAAAGAATGTTAGCTAAACGCGAGGTTTTGTTAAAGTCTGGTGTTAAAAAAGTAAACAAAGTCTCGACTAGAGTCGTTAACCGTTGTAAAATTACTGGTCGTCCAAGAGGTTACATGCGTTTCTTTGGTTTGAGTCGTTTAACTTTCAGAGAATTAGCAGCTAAAGGTGAATTACCTGGTGTAGTAAAAACCAGTAAATAAAACAATAAAATTATGACCGATCCTATTGCAGACATGATTATCAGAATTAAGAACAGCGTAATGGCAGGTCGCAAAGATCTTCTAGTTCCTCACTCTAAAATGAAAGAGTCTGTCGCTAAAATCTTAAAAGACTTCAATTACATTGAAAGTTACGTCGTTCTAAGTCCTGCTGATGATTTTAAACAAATTAAAATTACTCTTAAATATGCTGGCAAAGCTTCAGTTATTACTGGAGTAAAAAGAGTTTCTAAGCCAGGATGTCGTATTTATAAAAGTGCTAGCACTATTCCAAATACACTCAATGGCTACGGTTTAACCATTTTATCAACCAACAAAGGTATTATGGATCGTAAAAGTGCTCGTAAGCAAAATGTTGGAGGAGAGGTACTTTGCCAAATTTGGTAAAGGATTCTAAAAGATATGTCAAAAATTGGTAAAAAAATTATTATCATTCCAAGTCAAGTTACTGTTACAGTGACTGATCGTGAATTAACTGCAAGAGGTACTAAAGGTGAATTAAAATTATCTATTCTACCTAACATTGAAGTTAAAATTGAAGGTAATGAAATATCTTTATCTCGCACAAATGAACAAAAACAAACCAAAGCTAATCATGGTTTGATGAGAAGTTTAATTGCAAACAATATTGAAGGTGTTGCTAATTCTTACAAAAAAACTTTAAAGTTAATCGGAACTGGTTATAGAGCTAGTACCAAAGGTGCTGGTCTTTCAATGACTCTAGGTTATTCTCATGTTGTTGAGGTTGAGCCAGTCGCAGGAGTTGCCTTTAAAGTTGAAGGTAACGACGTTATTCATATCGAAGGCATTGATAAACAATTAGTCGGTCAAGTAGCTGCTGATATCAGAAGTCTTAGACCACCAGAGCCTTATTTAGGCAAAGGTATTCGCTATATTGATGAAGTAGTTAAGAAAAAACCAGGCAAAGCAGCCGCTAAATAATTAGGAAATAAAATGTCAGATATTAAATTACTTAGAAAAAACAGATTAAAAAGACAGCAACGCATTAGAGCTAAAATTGTTGGCACTACTGTTCGTCCTCGTCTAACTGTTTTCCGTTCTAACGAACACATTTCATTACAAGTAATTGATGATTCTACTGGTAAAACATTGGTTAATGCTAGTGATTTGGTAAAAGACAAAAAAGCCAAAGTTACTAAAACTGAAAGTGCTATAGCTACAGCCAAAGTTTTATTAGAAGCAATGAAGAAGAAAAAAATTACTAGTTTAGTTTTTGATCGCTCTTATTATAAATATCACGGCAGAATTAAAGCAGTTGCTGAAACTCTACGTGAAGGTGGAATCGAATTATAAATATGGCAAGAGATAATTTTGACAAACAAGAAGTTAAGGAATTTGAAGAAAAAGTTATTCAAATTTCTAGAGTATCTAAAAAAACCAAAGGTGGTAATAAAGTTGGTTTTTCAGTTTTGATGGTTGTTGGTGATAAAAAAGGTAGAGTTGGTGTTGGTCTTGGTAAGGCTGGCGATGTTCTATCTGCTATCAAAAAAAGTGTCAAAAAAGCTAAGAAAAAAATGATCAGTGTTCCACTTGATGGAACCACCATTCCTTTCGCTATCACTGTTAAAAAAGGTGCTGGCAAAGTCATGATGAAGCCTTCTAGTAAGGGAACTGGTGTTATCGCTGGTGGTCCAGTTAGAGCTGTTGTTGAAGCTGCTGGTGTCAGAGATATTACCTGTAAGATTATGGGTAGTGATAACCAATCTTCTTCAGTTTACGCTACTTTTGAAGCACTCAAACAAATTTCTAGATTAGTCGAAATCAAAGGCATTAAATTGCGCTCTATTTCTGATATTGAAGAAGAAGAGAGAAAGAAAATGGAAGAATTGCAGAAAAAAGCTAGTGACTCTGCTGCTAGAACTGAAGCTGCTCACAAGAGTGAAAATGCTCATAAAAAAGAAACTGCTGTTAGAGAATTAAAGACAACTGTTAGAAAACCAGCAAGCAAATAAGGATTTATAATGTCGATTCTAAGTTTAATTACCAAAATTACCAAAAGAGGAGCCAAACGCCTAGGTAGAGGCTACGGTTCTGGTAAAGGTGGACACACTTCTTCTAGAGGTCAAAAAGGTCAAAAAGCTCGTACTGGTTCAAAAGTACCTCTTTGGTTTGAAGGTGGTGCATTACCACTCTCTAAGAGAATCCCAATGTGGAGAGGTAAAGGTCGTTTTAAGAGTTTACGTCCTGTCGCTGAGCTAACTCTTGAAGATCTAAACAAAATTGAATTAACAGACATCACATTAGATTCACTTAAATTAAATAGAATCATTGATAAGAGATTTAAAAAAGCTAAAGTTATCAGTAAGGGTAAGTTAAGCAAAAAAGTTAATCTAAAAGGTATTGGTGTTTCGCAGTCTGCTAAAAAAGAAATTGAAGCTCTTGGTGGCACAATTGAAAATTAAATAGCAGCTTGCGTTTTCGGTCATCTTTAGCTTAGAATATTAACTTCTTAATACAGAGGTGATAGAAAAATTTTTAACTAAAATTCAAGCTGTCTTTTCAAACCCAAAGCTTAAAAACAAGCTCTTATTTACCCTAGCAATTTTCGCTTTAACCAGAATTCTCGCTCATATTCCTGTTCCAGCTGTAGATTTATCTCAGCTAGAATTTTTATTTAATTCTAATCAATTTTTAAATTTTCTAAATATTTTTTCCGGTGGCACTCTCGCCAATCTTTCTGTGGTCGCAGTTGGTATTAATCCTTATATTACTGCTTCCATCATTATGCAATTGCTTGGCATGGTCTTTCCAAAGATCAAAGAAATGCAAAAAGAAGGTGAAGCTAGTAGAGCTAAACTTAATCAATATATGCGTATGATGTCTGTGCCAATCGCTGTAGCTCAGGCAATTTCAGTAATTGCTTTGCTCAATTCACAAAATTTACTTGTTAATGCTGGTTTATCAAATATGATTGTTGTTACTTCTACTTTAGTTGCTGGAGCCATGATCATGATGTGGCTTGGTGAATTAATTAATGAAAAAGGTATTGGCAATGGTATTTCCATGATTTTGCTAGCTGGAATAATTAGTCAGATCCCATCTAGTGTCGCTTCACTTTTCACTTTAGCAGACACCATCAATTTAACTTCACTTTTGGTAATTTTGGCT
This sequence comes from uncultured bacterium, assembly GCA_903959355.1. Taxonomy (GTDB): domain Bacteria; phylum Patescibacteriota; class Microgenomatia; order UBA1400; family PJMF01; genus UBA1364. The sequence goes on along the minus strand of CAJBWJ010000023.1, from coordinate 5,052 downwards.
TTACTTATTGGTGTAATTTGGACGGTTGTCTTCATGAATGAAGCTTCACGTAAAATTCCAATTCAATATGCCAAAAGAATTAGAGGCGGTAAACAATTCGGTGGTCAACAAACCCACTTGCCTATTAAGGTTAATGTTGCCGGAGTGATGCCTATTATTTTTGCAGTTTCTTTAATGATGCTGCCAGCTTTTATTGGCAGATTATTAATTTTAGCTAAAAACCAAATGTTGGTTGGTATTGGAGAAAAAATTACAGTTTATTTTTCACCAACTTCTTCTATTTATTTAATTAGTTATTTTGTTTTAGTTTTCATCTTTAGTTATTTTTCAGCCATTATTTTCTTCAATGCTCAAGATATTTCTGACGAGCTCAAAAAGAGCGGTGCTTTTATTCCTGGTATAAGACCAGGCAGTCCTACTAGAAAATTTTTAGAATTCGTAGTTACAAGAATTACTTTTGCTGGTGCTATTTTCTTAGCTTCCATTGCTATTTTGCCTTCAATCGCTCAAGTTATGACTGGCATTCAATCTTTAGCTGTTGGTGGAACAAGTATTTTAATTGTAGTCTCAGTAATTTTAGAAACTTCTAAACAAATTAATTCTCAACTTTTAAGCGAAAATTATGAAAAATATTCCTAACTTATTAGATTTAATTAGCAGAAAGGTAGAATGCAATTAGTCTTGGTGGGTATTCAGGGAGCTGGCAAGTCTACCCAAGGAAACCTTTTATCAGAAAAATTTAACATTCCTTATTTATCTTCTGGTCATGTTTTTCGTGAAATGGCCAAAGAAAAAACTTCATTAGGTCGTTTTTTGAAAGAAACTCTTAATGCTGGTTATTTAATTCCTGATGATAAAACTGTTGACATTGTGATGGAATATTTGCAAAAAGATGAGTATAAAAATGGTTTCATTCTTGATGGTTTTCCTCGTACAGTTCCACAGGCTGAAGCTTTTCAACAATTTACCAAAGGTGAAGAAATTACTATTTTGATTGATGTTTCTGACAAAGAAGCTCTCTGGAGAATTTCTGGTAGAGTGAGCGATCGTGAAGACGAAACTCTACAGGCCATTCGTAAGAGAATCGATCTTTTTCATGAAAAAACTTCTAAAGTTCTTGATTACTACGCTGAGCGTAAGCATTTGGCAGTAGTTGATGGAGAAAAGAGCGTTGAAGAAGTTTTTGAACAGATTGTTGATAAAATTGAAGATATTAGTTCAAAGAAATAGGTTAGTTTCTGACTTTTTTCCTTTGTAGATGATTATTTTTTCAAATCTGGTATAATATTGCGGTTACTTTGAAAAAATAATTTTATGGGTAAAGTACAGGATCATAAGCGAAGTTCAAAGGTTAAGCGACAGGTAGATTTCACGCTTCACAGCGCTGATAGTCAGACCGATCGCTTTGAAATTGTTGGTGAAGTGCTAGATTGTTTGCCAAATACTATGTTCAGAATTAAGGTTACTGAATCAATGGCACAGCAAATGATCGGCAAGATATTACTTGGTACTTTGGCTGGTAAAATGCGTCTTTATCGTATTAGAGTGATGCCTGGTGACTATGTGAAGGGTTATGTCTCTAAATACGATTTAGCCAAATGCAAAGTGACGTACAGAAGTAGTAAAGAAAAAGTATAAAATAAATCCACGAAAGTAGGGTTTAATAAGCGCAATTGCCTCTTTAAAAAGTTGCTTTTATGAGGTATATTGCGAGACTATTGTTATTATTATGAAAGTAAAAGCATCATTAAAGAAAATGTGCATTAGTTGCAAGTTTGTGAAACGCAAGGGAAACCTGTACGTTATCTGTACTAATCCTAAGCACAAACAACGTCAAGGATAATATATGCCACGTATTGCAGGTCAAGATTTACCAGATCATAAAAAAGTGCCTTACGCACTACGCTATATTTTTGGTGTAGGTCCAAAAATAGCTAATGACATCATCAAAAAAACTAAAATTAATCCTGATAAGAGATCTAACGAATTAAATTCTGAAGAAATCAATAGAATCCAGGCTGCTTTAGATCAGATCATGATCGAAGGTGATCTTAGAAGAGAAATTAGTGATAATATTTCTCGTTTGAAAAGAATTCATGCTTACCGCGGTTTGCGTCATATGGCTGGTTTACCAGTCAGAGGTCAAAGAACCAAGTCTAATGCTCGTACCAAGAGAGGTGCTAAGAAAACTATCGGTGCTCTAAGTAAAGAGGCCGCCACTGCAAAGGTTGAACCAGCAAAAAGTACTAAGTAATTAAGCTAATGATCTATGGCCAAACAAATTAAGAAAAATCAAACCAAGAAAATAAGCCGCGTCGTTCCTTCTGGAAGATTGTACGTCAGTGCTACTTTCAACAACACTTTAGTGAGTATTACCGATGAACAGGGTGCAGTTTTATGCTGGTCAAGTACCGGCGAAGCTGGTTTTTCTGGTTCTCGTAAATCTACTCCTTATGCAGCTACTGTTGCTTTAGAAAATGCAATCAACAAAGCCAAAAATTATGGCATGAGCAAAATGGATGTGTTCATTAAAGGTCCAGGTCCTGGAAGAGATGTTGCTCTCAGAGTACTTCGTGCTCAGGGTATCAGAGTTTCTATGATCGCTGACCTCACTCCAGTGCCTCATAACGGCACTAGACCAAGAAAGGCTAGACACTAATATGGCAAGATATATTGGCCCAAAACAAAGACTACAGAGACAGATCGGTGAAGATCTAGGTCTTAAGACCAACGCTCTTAAAACTGCTCGTAGATTAGCTAACAGACCTGGCCAACATGGTGCTAAGGGTCGTCGTAAGCTTTCTAACTACGGTGTTCAACTTAAAGAAAAACAAAAGCTAAAATATATTTACGGTATTCTTGAGAAACAATTAAAAGCAGTTTACGAAGAAGCTAGTAAAAATCCAGCTGCTACCGGTACTGCCATGTTGAGTTCTTTGGAGAGAAGATTTGATAATGTTGTTTACCGTTTAGGTTGGGCTCCTACTAGAGCTTCTGCCAGACAATTAGTCAATCATGATCACTTCACTGTTAATGGTAAAAGAATGAATATTCCTTCATATCAAGTAAGTGTCGGTGACATTTTGGCTATGAAACCAAAAACTGCCAAGATTCCAGTAGTTATGGAAGCTATGAAACAAGATGCTACATTGCCAGCTTGGTTGGAAGCTAAAAATGGTGCTGCTCACATTGCTAAATTACCAGGTAGAGAAGATATCGTAGAAAAAGTTGACGAACAATTAATCGTCGAATATTACAATAGATAATTAAAAATTACGGAAACGGATTTCTCCATTTGGAGAGAGATGAAACAAAGGAAAATATGTTAAAAACAATCAAAGATTACGAAGTCATGAATCCAAACTTTACAGTAGTTGAATTGGAAGCAAGTGAAACTCGCTCCAATATAGTAATTGAAGCTTTGGAAAGTGGTTATGGTCACACTCTAGGCAATGCTTTGCGTAGGGTATTATTAACCTCCTTACCAGGTACAGCTATCACTAAAGTAACCATTGATGGTGTAACTCATCAATTCACTTCTTTTGAAGGAATGACTGAGGATGTGGTCGAATTGATTTTAAATTTAAAACAACTTCGTATCAAAGCTGAAGGTAGTGAGCCTGGAATTTTGCGTTTAAACGTTAAAGGTGCCAAGGAAGTTACTGCAGCTGACATCGAATGTGAAGCTGGTTTTGAAGTAGTTAACAAAGATTTATACATTTCTACTCTAGCTAAAGGTAAAAACTTAAGTATTGAAATGGTTGTTGAATCTGGAGTTGGCTATAAATTAGCTTCTGAAACTGAAAGCGAAGCTGTTGGTCAAATTTCTATTGATGCTCTTTTTTCACCAGTTATCAAAGTTTCTTACAAAGTTGAAGCAACTCGTGTTGGTCGTCGTACTGACTTCGATAAAATTGTTTTCGATATCGAAACTGATGGCACAATTTCTCCTTTAGCTGCTGTCAAACAAGCTGCTGAAGTTTTAATCAAACAATTCAGTCAAATCGTTAACCCAGTTGTTAAAGAAGTAAAAGAAGAGTTAACCAGCATGAGTCCAGAAGAAATTGAGACCATGAAATTAACTGTAGAAGAACTCGATCTTCCAACCAGAATTGCCAATGCTCTTCGTAAAGGTGGTTTTGAGACAGTTGCTGATCTAACCAGATCACCAAAAGATGAAATTTCTAGAGTTAAAAATTTAGGTGGTAAGAGTATTGACCTCATTGAAGAAGCTCTTGGTAAAAAAGGAGTTGTCTTAACTGACTAAAATTTCTTGAAAGTAGAATATGAAACACAGAGTAAAAGCTAAACATTTCAATAGAGACGCTTCAAGTCGTAAGGCTTTGTTGAAGAATCTATTGCGTGATCTTTTTGAACACGGTCAAATCAAAACTAGTGAAGCTAGAACAAAAGAAGTTAAGAGATTAGCAGATAAAATGATTTCTACTGCTCAAAAAAACACTCTAACTGCTCGTAGAGATCTTCACAGATCTTTCGGTAGAAGAGATGTTGTTAATGCTTTAGTAGATAAAATCGCTCCAATGTTTGGAGAGAAAAAATCTGGTTTTTCTACTTTAGAAAAAATTGCTGCTAGACGCGGTGATGGTACAGTTCTTTTCAAATTATCTCTTTTAATCGGAGATAATAAACTAACTTCTTTGAAAAAAGAAAAAGTTGCTGATGCTAAAGAAGAAACCAAAAAAGAAGTAAAAGCTCCAGTTAAAAAAGTAGCTACCAAGAAAATCGAAGTCAAGGAAGCTATTAAGCCAGTTGCTAAAAAAGCTCCTGTCAAAAAAGCTAAGAAATCAGAGGAGACCAAATAATGTTTCAAAAATTTAAAACTTTTAGTCAAAAGACAGAAGAAATTCAAAGAGATTGGTTGTTATATGATGCTACTGGCAAAGTGCTTGGTAGATTAGCTACTGAAATAGCAGAAAAATTAATTGGTAAAGACAAAGTCACCTACACTCCAAATGTTGATGGCGGTGATTATGTCGTTTTGATTAACACTGAAAAAATTGAAGTCACCAGAAACAAAGGTGAGAAAAAAGT
>CAJBWJ010000022.1 GCA_903959355.1 uncultured bacterium | reverse complement strand
ATTTTTTGCAAAATAGAAGTGATTTTAAAAGAATCTTTGCTTTATTTATTTTAATTTTGGCGATTAATTCTTTTTGGTTGTTAAATGTTTTACATTTTACTTTGGGGAGCTCTGAGCTTTTGGCTGATAGTAAGGGGAAAGCCATGTCTAATGAGGTTCTGATTCTTAAAAATCAGGCTTTTGGTGATTATATTCATTTGGCTAAGATGCAGGGTTTTTGGCTTGATCAGACCGATTTCGATCAATTTGGAAACACTGTTTACCTTTTTGATGCTTGGAAAACTCACTTTAGCAATCCTTTGGTGATTGTTTTAGCTTTTGGATTTTCTGGATTAGTTTTACTTGGTTTATGGCAAATATTTAGAAGAAAAATTGCTGGACGCTATTTTATTTTAAGTGCTTCTTTGCTTTCGCTTTGGATGATGGCTTTAGAAGTTTTTCCTTTTAGTTTCCCTACGCACTTAGTGCAAAGATTATTGCCACTTTTTAATGAAATGTTTCGTATTAACTTTACCAAATGGATTGTTCCCTTCAGTTTGTTTTACAGTCTTCTATTAGTTTTTGGTTTAGCTTTGATTTTTTCATTGCTTAGAAAGAAATTTGCTCAGCTTATATTTGGTTTAATTTTCTTTAGTTCTTTGATTTTTTACTCATTACCCTCTTTTCAGGGTCATTTCTTCTATGAACGCCTAAGAGTGAAAGTCCCAGAGGCTTATTTTGAGCTTTTTAAATATTTTAAAGAAGTTGCTCCAACTAATAGTCGTATCGCCAATTTACCTCAACATAGCTTCTATGGCTGGCAATGGAATGATTGGGGCTATCGCGGCTCAGGTTTTCTATGGTACGGCATTAAACAACCAATCTTAGATAGAGCTTTTGATGTGTGGAGTGAAGCGGATGAGCGCTATTATTGGCAGCTCCAAGCAGCTCTAGATAAAAAAGACGTGAAAATGATAGAGCAAGTTCTGGCACAGTACGATATCGATTATTTGCTCTTGGATACTTCTGTGGTTAATCGTAATACCGTGAAGCCATTCAATTATCAGGCAATCAAAGATTTGTTGGCTAGTTCTAGTAGAGTAAAATTAGTACAAGAATTTGGTTTTATTTCTCTTTATAGCTTCAGCGATAATGAAAATAGTCGTGAAAAAGATTTTGTTTCTCTTTACGAAAACTTACCTATAATAAATAATGACCATCGCCTTGCTTGGAGTGACCAGGCTTTTGCTAGTTTTCACGATTATTTGAGTTTGAGCAATAATGATGCAAATAATGCAAAAATTATTTATCCTTTTTCTTCGCTCTTCACCAATCACTTACAAAAGGATTTGGAATTTAATTTAAGTGAAGATGAGGCATCTTTCTATTTGGATAGTTCTAAGGTCTTACCAAAAGAAGGTTTTGACTTATTGACTTCAGATTTATTAATGACTGAGACTTCTTTGCCATTCCGCTTGAGCTATGCGACAGAAAAAGATCAAACAAAATTTACTTTTAAAGCTCTTTTGCCAGAGATTTTCTATGGAGATAAAAGATTTTATTTTGATTTTACTAAGGAGTTTGTTCTTAGCTCCAAACTTTGTGTCAAAAATGAGAGCTGTTTTATAACTGTAAACAATCAAATTTTAAATAAATTTGATAAAAATGGCCAAGTAGATTTGTTGCTTAATACTAAGATTTTAAATAGTCTTGCTTTGACTAGTGATAATAAAACTGATTATTTCGATTATGCATTTTTTAATCTTGCTTCTTATGATTTAAATCCAAAAACAATCAAAATAGAGCCAAAAGAAGGTTTAACTGTCAAAATTCCTAAAATTTTAGTACAGGCCGATCTGCTTAAAACCAATCTAAATGTTTCTGAGGCAAAAAATTGTAGACCTTTAGATGCTGGCAGCTTTTTCAAAGAAGTAAGAGCCGACGGTAATTATTATCAGGCGACTGGAACCAGCGTTTGCGAGCATTTTTACATGGAACAGTTAAATCATAGCGCTAGTTATTTATTTAAATTAGACGCTAATAATTTGCGTTCTATTCCTTTTGTTTTCGCTATTCAAGCTGACAGCTTGGGTCGCAGTCCTTTGGAGACATATCTAAGTGAAGGGGTAAATTATCAAATTTTGCCATCAACGGAGAATTTTAATCAAGGTTATACTCTTTATTTATCGACTGATTCTTATGGTAAAGAAATCAATGATAATTTCTTGAAAAAAATTGAGGTTTTTGCTTGGCCATATAATTTTTTAAATAATTTATATTTGCAAAGCAGTGCTGAAAATTCTGCCAAAGCTGTGCTGTCTACCTGTGATTTTGAAGTCCAGAAAAAAGCCTTATGGTTTTATCAAATTAATTTAGTTGATGGTTGCAGAGGAAATTATCTAAAATTATCTCAAGCTTACGATCAGGGTTGGTTGGCTTTTAGAGATGGCAAAATCCTGCAACATGAAAAAATTAATAATTGGGCTAATGCTTGGATTTTAAATAACCAAGAGAGTGACTCATCAATTTATATTTTCTTTTGGCCGCAACTCTTAGAATATCTTGGTTTAGCTATGCTTTTCACTTGCTTTTTGCGCTTAAAAATGAGATAAACACTCTTGAGTTATCTGTGTTATTAGACTTAGGGTGGAATCAAGAAGGTTCCTCAACTTACATTTTATATGTCGCAAATTCGTGAAATTAAAGAAGCCAACAATATTGTTGAGGTGATTAGCGAACGAATCAAATTGGATTCTAGTGGCATTAATTTCAGAGCTTGTTGCCCTTTTCACGGTGAAAAAACTCCTTCCTTTTTTGTTAATCCAGGTTTACAGCGTTATCGCTGTTTTGGCTGCGGAGCCAATGGCGATGTTCTAGATTTTCTGCAGAATTTTGAAGGTGTGACTTTTTATGAGGCGCTTAAAACTTTAGCTGACCGCTGTGGCATTGCTTTGAAAGAATTTCAAAGAACCAAAGATGATGAAGAGCGAGAAAAATTACTTGAAATTTTAAATTTAGCCAAAGAATATTATCATTTTTTATTAACCAAACATGAAGTCGGTCAAGTTGGTAGAGATTATTTACAAAATCGTGGTTGCAACAGCGAATCAATTAAAATTTTTCAACTTGGCATTGCCACTAATTCTTGGGATTCTTTGCTTAAATATTTGCATCAAAAAAAACAATATCCTCTCGATTTAATTGAAAAAACCGGCTTAATTATTAAAGGTAAAAATGGTGGCTATTATGATCGCTTTCGCGAGCGTCTAATCTTTCCTCTTAAGAATCATCGCGGCCAAGTGGTTGGTTTTTCTGGTCGTCTACTTAGCCAATCGGCCAAAGAAGCTAAATATATAAATTCACCAGAGACATTGCTCTATCACAAGTCAAAAATGCTTTATGGCTACAGCGAGCTTTTCAGAGAAATTAAGAAAAAAGAGCAGGTGATTGTGGTGGAAGGTGAGTTTGACATGATTTCTTCTGCTCAAGCTCATGTGAATAATGTGGTAGCAATTAAAGGTTCGGCTCTTACTCAAGATCAAGTGACTTTGCTTGCTAGAGTGGCTAAAACCATTATTTTATCACTCGATGCTGATGACGCTGGTGTCAAAGCTACTGAACGGGCAATCGAAATTGTCAAAGAAAAAGGCATCGATCTCAAAGTAATTAATTTGAAACATTTGGCATCTTTATCAGAAGAAGATAAAGTTAAAGATCCTGATGAATTAGCCAGAGAAAAGCCAAAAGTTTGGCGAGAAGCTGTGGAGTCAGCAGAATCTGTTTATGAATTTCTGATGAGTCACGCGCTAGATTTATATGACCCAAAGACTCCCGACGGCAAAAGAAAAATTATTAATCGTTTGGCTCCGATCTTGGAGAGTATTGATCACGCGGTCGAAAAAGAATTCTATTTACAAAAACTTTCAGCTGCTCTCAATGTCAAAGAATCTTTACTGAAAGAAGATGTCAGTAAGTTTGGCCAGAAAAAAGCTGGAGTTGCAGTAGCCAATAAAGAAGAATCAGTTCAAAAAATCGTCAAAAGTTATCAAGAGCGTAATGAAGAATATTTGTTATTTTTATTATTTGCTTTCGAAGCCAGTTTGATAAAAGAAAAGGCAGCTGGTCTCAGCAATTTTGATTTTGTTAGTAATGGTTTTAAACAAGTCATTGAACAGCTCTTACTGGTTAAGGGCAATTTTGATTTGCAAAGATTTGCCAGTTCTTTAGCTGAGGATCTTAAAAAATCACTCATGGATGCTTTACTTAATCCTGAATACGAGAAAAATGCTAAAGAAAATGATTTAGAAAAAGAATGGCAAACAATTTTGTCTAAAGTGAAAAAAGAATCATTACGTCATGAAATTGCCAAGATTAATGAAGAAATTGGCAAATTAGACAGCAGCCTTCAGAGAACTTCAGAGGAAGAAAGTAAGCTTGATCAGCTTCTGTCTTTAATTGTTCAAAAACAAGCTGCCATCAAGAAATTGGGCTAAAATTGCCTCTTGTCAATATACCCCCCTCCGGTATATTATTAAAACATTAAAAATATGAATCAAATCAAAAAAGATCCTATCGCTGCTTCATTAAATCGTATTCGTGGCCAAGTGGATGGCATTTCTAGAATGTATGAAGAAAAGCGTCCTTGTGTAGAAATTGCTCGTCAGTTAGCTGCAGTGCGTAATTCTATTTCTAGAGTGGCAAGAGATATTTTGACCAGTGAAGCAGGTGCTTGTTCTAGAGATAATAATTGTGGACAGCTTGATTTGGTTCTTAAAGAATTACTTCGTTACTGATTTATAAAAATAATAATTAAATTTAAAAATAAAGAAAGGCAAAGATGCCAGCAGTTCATTTAGATAATAGTAATTTTAAGAAAAGCGTCGAAGACGCCAAGGGTGTGGTTTTTGTTGATTTTTTTGCAGTTTGGTGTGGTCCATGTCAAATGGCTGCTCCAATTATCGATAAAATGGCTGATGATTATGCCGGTAAAGCTGCTATTGTTAAAGTTGATGTCGATCAAGCCCGTGAGTCAGCAGCTAAATATAATGTCATGAGTATTCCTACCTTCATTGTCTTAAAAGATGGTGAAGAAGTTGATCGTCAGATTGGTTTTCCAGGAGAAGATGCGCTTAAGGCCATGGTCGATAGAGCATTAGCTAGTTAAAAAGGAAAAATAAAGTGAAAAAACTCAAACTCGCAATTATTGGTTCTGGTCCAGCTGGATTAACTGCTGGTACTTATACTTCTAGAGCTCGTATCGAAACTACTCTTTTTGCTGGTATGGAGATTGGTGGACAGCTTATGTACACCAGCGACATTGAAAATTTTCCAGGTTTTCCTGATGGTAAATCAGGTCCATTACTGATGATGGATTTGCAAAAGCAGGCGGCTCGTTTTGGCACGGCTATTAAGTACGAACATATTACAGCGGTTGATTTTTCTAAAAAGCCTTTTTCTTTGTGGACTAATTTACCAGTTGGGGTGGATCATAAAAAAATGAAATCCCTCAAGGGAGATGAGCTTTTAGCAGCAATGAGCGAAATTCGTAAAACAGAAGCAACTTATCAGGCAGATGTAGTAATTGTGGCGACTGGAGCCGGTAGCATAATGCCAGGAGTTCCAGGAGAGCAAGAGTATCTAGGTCATGGACTTAGCACTTGTGCGGTTTGTGATGCAGCTTTTTATAAAGATAAAAATGTTTATGTAGTTGGTGGAGGTGACAGTGCGATGGAAGACGCCAGTGCTTTGACTAAATTTGCCAAAGAAATTACGATTATTCATCGAAATGATACTTTCAGAGCCAGTAAAATTATGCAGGAGCGTGTTCTATCTAATCCTAAAATTAAAGTCATGTGGAACACCAATATTAAGGAGATTTTTGGAGATGGCAAGTCAGTTAATGCAATTGAAGTTGAAACCAAGGGTAAGATTCAAAAACTTTCAGCTGATGGAGTCTTTTTTGCTATTGGTCACATACCAAACTCAAGTCTATTCAGCGGCCAACTTTCTTTGGATAAAATGAATTATGTGGAATTAATTGACCATGAAATTTATTCGACAGCAACTTCTGTTTCAGGAGTTTTTGCTGCTGGAGATGTGGCCGATCATCGTTATCGTCAAGCTATTGTTTCCGCAGGTATGGGAGCTCAGGCTGCATTAGATGTGGAGCATTATTTAATCAATCATGTATAGAAAAATAATTTTGGCTTCACAGTCGAAGCAGCGTCTAAATATTCTAAGAACTCTGGCTTTGCCAATTGATGTGATGCCTTCTAATATTAATGAGCAGGCAGTTCCTTTTACCGATCAATACGACAAAGCAGAAAAGATCGCTCTGGCTAAGGCAAAAAAAATAGCTTTGAATCAACCTGATGCAATAATTATTGCTGCGGATACATTCTGTTATTTTAAAGATAGAATTCTAGAAAAACCAAAAAGTTTGGAAGAAGCTAAAGATATGCTTCGTTTCCAATCTGGTCAAAAAATTGAAGTTTTGACCGGCTATGCTTTTTTAGACACTAAACTTAATTTGCAAAAAAGTGGTTGTGAAAGAATCTCTGTCCAAATGCGCAAATTAAGCCCAGCTGAAATAGAGAGATACGTCGCCAATGAACCAGTTTTAACTTGGTCGGCTGCTTTTTCTCCTGCTTATGATAGTGGAATGGCTTTAATAGACAGCATTGACGGCAATTTAACGGCTTTTAGTCACGGTCTACCAATCAATTTGCTTGTGGATTTTTTAGGCGTAAATTACGAAAATAACCACTAAGATCCATAGAAAAACAGTAGTTAATAGTGGCTTATCTTTAAGTAAAATATCTTCTGGGGCTTCACCTTTATTTTCTTCGTAGACTAATTGTAGATATCTCATGACTCCAAAAATGACAAAAGGTAAGGTTAGCATGAGTAACTTTTGTGATTGCAAAGTCTTTGGCAACACAAAATAGAGTGCTGGAAATTTCTCATATAGAAGGTTAACGCCTTGACCACTATAACTTTGAAAAGTAAAAATGGCATAAGTTAGCCAGGTAGAAGTGGCAAACATGGCAGTGTATTGGTCTAGTAGTCTTTGGCTATATTTTTTGAGACTTACTCTTGCGAATTCCACATGACTATTACTAAGCAAGGTGCGTTCGCTTTGTCTTTTACCAACAGCCATAAAGAGAGAAACAGAAATCACTGTTAATAAAAACCAAACATTCATATGCAGGTTTACTACGACTGCACCAGCATAAACTCTAATTAAAAAACTAAGAGCGATAGAAATGATGTCAAAAATAGCATACTGCTTGAGTTTGGTTGAATAAAGAATCTGTAATCCTAGGTAAGTCATTATTAATATCTTGAAAAAAGTCGGCAATCCTAAAGAAAGGAAAAAAACTAAGGCTAAACCAAGGGCAACATTAAAAACAGCGATGGGAATTGGTAATTTGCCGGAAGCAATTGGTCTATTTTTTTTGAATGGATGCTTTCTGTCAGACTCGATGTCTATAAGATCATTAATTAAATAGACACTGGAAGTTAAGATACAAAAAATAAGGAAAGCAAAAGATACTGTGACAAAATAAGGTGCTTTATCAGCTTCCTGATAAAAGAAAAAGCCAGAAAATATTAAAGCAGCATAAATGGCCATGTTTTTAAGCCATTGTTTTGGGCGAAAAGATTTGATTAAGAGAAAAAGTAAATTATCCATTTTGTTTTTGTTTAATTTTACTATATACCAAAAAAGAAAAAACAATAAAAGTGGTTAATGATATGGCGATAACTTTTCCAGTGGTATTTAGATATAAAGACAAAAATCCAAGTGAAGCGCTGGTTAAAATATAAAATACGGCAATTCTTCTTTTGCCCCAACCATAGTAGTCCATTAGTTTATGATGTAGATGACCTCTATCACCCCAAAACGGTGACTTTCCAGCCAAAATGCGTCTTGCTATGGTAAAAACTCCATCGGCTGTAGGAATGGCCAAAACCATTAGTGTAGTGGCAACTTTAGCACCAGATAAAATTGCTAAAATACTTAAAAAATATCCAGCCAAAGAACCAGCTCCATAGCCCGGCATAATTTTTTGAGGATAAAAATTCCAAATGAGAAGTCCAGCAAAAGCTCCAGAAACAATCAAAGCTAAATTAGCGACATTGAATTGAGCGGGACTATCTGCAAAACGATTAGCCAAAATAGCAATAAAAAGACAAGATACCGATACAAATCCTGGTAATTGGCCGTCAATACCTTTGGCCCAATTAATAATATTCATATTCCATAAGATAAAAAAGACGGCAAATAAGCTGGACAAGATCCAAATAGAGTGACTTTCTCCAAAAAGATTAAAATTAATTTGGGGCTGACTAAGATGAATGACTCCTGCACCAAAAGGATTGCTAACATATGCAATTCCAATGCCGGCTCCAACCACAATCAGACTAGCTAAAAGCCCAGTTATTAATCTAATGTATGGATTAAGATCAAAAATATCATCAATAAACCCTATGATAGCTAACAGCGTAGCTCCAAAAAAAATTGCTATAAGGTACTTGTCAAAATTTAAAATTAAAGTGGCTGCAAAAAGAACTGCTAAAAAAATTACAAGACCTCCTCCTCTAGGAACAGCTTCAGAATGGGTTTTTTTGACATGTTGATCTTTTTTTGGATCATCTAGCCAATTATTTTTTCGATAAACGTAAATGACTAAAGGAGAAATAATGAAAGCGGCTAAAAAACTAATTAAGAAAGACCACATTAATAGACTATTATAATGACTCTGAGCAGAATCGCCAAAACCAAAACTTGCAGCAATAGAGTAATTTGAATAAACATTTTTAAAATATTTTGATTAATTTCCTTTTCTAGGTAAGCAATTAGGAGATGAGCGAAGTTCATGGCAGCCGCGATTCCCGGCAAAATAAAAATAAATTTTTTGTCTATTAATTGTTGATCACTAGGCAGAGAGTAGAAGAGTGGGATTTCTTTTTGCAATCTAGTGTAAAAAACTAGAACAATGAGAAAAGAAAGAATGTTTAAAAAAATAGATAGTCCGCCTATGAAGCGCAAATTTTTTGGCAGAAAGCGCAAGTAATTGGCGCCAATTTTTTTCTTTTCAGTTTTGAATGTTAGCTCCATAAGTCTATCATTGTCTTAAATAAAGAGTCATATTTTCAAATTGATTATTTGCCAAATAATAATTAGTTAAATATTCTTCTAGTTTTGGAAAACTTTCTTCATTTTTCATGACTACGATTAATTTTGGTTCTTCCTTTTTTATTTGAGCAAAAGTTCTATCGTAGTCTTTAAAATCTTTAATATGGAAAGCTACTGTAAAACGAGAAGTAGGAATAGTTTTGCT
>CAJBWJ010000021.1 GCA_903959355.1 uncultured bacterium | reverse complement strand
TCCATAATCAAATTATGAAAAAGTTAAAAAAGGAAGAAATCATTTCCTTATTAAAAAAAAGAAAACTCGAGGATTTTAAAAAGATTTCAATTTTTGAAAAAATGTTGATAGCTGAAAGAGGCTATGTGTTTAAAATGCCGAAAAGAGGTTCTAATGTTATTCTTTTGCTGTCTGGTGGATTAGATTCAATTGTAACGTGGGGTATTTTGATGAAGGAATATGGCTTGAATGTCTATCCAATTACTCTTAATCGTGGAGAAAAAAGAAGAAAAAAAGAATTAGCTTCTATTAAATTTTTTAATCTTTTATACAAAAAACTCTATCCAGCTCATCATAGAGATTTTTTCAGCATTGATCCTGGATTAAGTAATATTGCAATAAAAATTGAAGATGGGATTGGCGTTTTGACAGCAGAAACTATATTGAATAGTTTTAAGAATGGAGAAGTTGATTTTAACGCCTCTCTTGGAGTTTTCACTATTTTTCCTTTTTTTGCTCGAACTTATGCGATGTATTTAAATTCGACTAAAGGATTAAACATCGATACCATCTTTTGTGGAGTTGTTGCTAATGATGGAGAGCACATATCTTTTCAGTCTCTCACTTCACTGAGATCCATTGCTTGCAATCTATGCGTACCAATAAAAGATTATTCTTGGCAATTTTCTTCTTTGTGCTTAGAACCAGAAATCGGTTCATTTATGAGAAAATCTGATCTGATTAAATGGGGCTTCAAAAATAATTTGCCTTTAGAGAAAACATGGAGCTGTTATCACGCTAAAAAATTCCAATGTGGTGGAGCTGATTGTGTGGCTTGCGGAGAAAGAAAAAATTCTTTTATCAATGCTAATGTAAAAGATAAAAGCATTTACAAAAGCATTGATATGCAAGAATTAAACTTAAAAAAGATCATGAAAAAGATATCAATCAAGCTAAAAAGAATAATCAAGAAATTATTCAGATCTAGCTAAAAGAGCTTTCAAGATGACTTTTTTAAGTCGTGGTTTTATGTATTTTTTCATAGCTATCTTTTAATGCTAGATAATTTACAAAAAAATGTCAAGATCTGATATTTATAAAATTCTATGAGAGTTAAGAGTAGCTTGTTTTTAATTATCTTTGCAAGAGGGTGTGTAGATGTGTTATTCTCTCAATCAAGATGAAAGGTGCTTTTAATTGGAGATATTATTTAGATTTTGTTTTTCTTTTAACCAAAAAAGAAATTAAAGCTCGTTACAAAAGAACTTTATTGGGCTTTCTTTGGGTAATTCTTAATCCTTTTTTACAAATGTTAATTATTGGTTTAATTTTTCAATTTTTTGTTCCTATGAAAATTGAAAATTATTTTCTTTTCTTATTTGCTGGTCTTTTACCTTGGAATTTTTTTTCCACTTCGCTTTTAAGAGCTACACCACTTATAGTTCAAGAGAGATCTTTGATTCAAAAGGCTGCTTTTCCAAGAGAACTGATGGTTGTTTCTGCTGTTTTAGCAAATCTTTTCCATACTCTAGTGGCAAGTTTAGTATTTTTATTATTTTTATCTTTTTTGAAAACAAGCTTGATTGTCGGAATCTTCTTCTTTTTTTCTAGTTTATTTTTAGTGTGTTTGTTATTTGTCTTTTTATTGTTTTTTACTTTAGCTACCTGTCTGATTGTTGCAGCTCTATATGTAAAAATAAGAGATTTGATTTTCATCGT
>CAJBWJ010000020.1 GCA_903959355.1 uncultured bacterium | reverse complement strand
ATTAGCCAGATCAAAGTACTCTTGGGTTCAATCTTCCCCTCAGGATTGGCTTGGAGCCAAAATGGTACATTGAACCGTGAGATTAGCCCGTTATATCAATCAATTTGCACCTTTGATAACGGTGCTATCTCTTCTTGTGCCGAGAAGAGGACTCGAACCTCCAAGGATTGCTCCACACGCTTCTGAGACGTGCGCGTCTACCAATTCCGCCATCTCGGCTAATTTTTTGAGGAATTTTAAGGAACAAATAGCAGAGAGGATTTTAGCACATTTTTTGAGTTGTAGTTTTAGCTTGTACTTCGGATTAAATAATTTATTCGAAGCAGTATAATACAAATATGTCTAAAAAATGTTCTAGGTGTGCGCAAGTGTTAGATGAGTCTGAATTTAATTGGAAAATTAAAAATATTAAATTGCAAAGTTACTGCAAGATATGTTCCAGATTTTATATAAAAAACCACTACAACAAAAACAGACAATATTACATTGCTAAAGCTAGTAAAAGGAATGAAGCCTTACAAAGTCGTGCATGGGATTTTCTTGGACCATATTTACTGTCTCATCCATGCGTTGATTGTGGCGAAACTAATATTTTAATTTTAGAATTTGATCATAAAAACAGAAAAGAGAAAACTGACACGATAGGACGTATAATACAAAGTGGAGCTTCTTTAGATAAAATTAAAGACGAAGTGGCAAAATGCGATATAAGATGTTCTAATTGCCATAGAAAAAAGACAGAAATAGAAAACAATAGCTGGAAACTAAAATATGCACCTGTGGCCTAATGGATAGGGCACCAGTCTTCGGAACTGGGTTTGTGGAGGTTCGAGCCCTCTCAGGTGCACCAAGAGTGATATAATATCGTCTTGAAATATCGGGTCAGTAGCTCAGTCGGTTAGAGCACCTGCCTCTTAAGCAGGGTGTCGTGGGTTCGAGTCCCACCTGACTCACAAGTTGTCACAATGCATTAATTAGCATCACTAATATATAATTGCATTGTGGAAAAAATAAGTTTTAAAAAAACAACTGCATCGGAATCAACTCAATCGCCAGAGAAAAGAAAAACCCTTCCTTCCGACTTAGCTATTATTGCTTTAGTTTACTTAACGACCATCCTAACTCTTCTGGATATGTATTCTCATCCTCACCAGGGTTTGGCAGACCTTGAAAGAAGAAAAATGTTAATTGAAGCTCTTGGACCTTTTATGCGCAATCTTGGAAACTTTGGCTTCAGTTCAGTAATGGCCATATCAGCTGTCTTTGTTAAGCACACCATTAACGAAATTTTTGAAAATAAACTTGTAAGAAAAATAAATAAACACACTTTCCTAACTTTTATTGCGTCAGTCATGACTCTTAATGCCTTAATTGAGGCTTTGCCAAAGAATTTAGAAGGACCAATTGATCTTTCTTTTGGTGTAATTGGGACAGTCGCCGGTTTATCAGCCGCAGAGCTTGTTATTAATAAATTTAAAAAAGCAAAACTAACTAAAAATGAAAACCTTAATTCTTAAGCTTATTTAACACAGGTCCTAAAGTGTCCAACTTTTGCTTTTTTACACGCTTCCGGTTTTTTGTCTTGAATACTGCATTCTCCTGTTTCGCTCAGTAAATAAGCACATGCATTAAATACCTGTATCGCATAAAACATTTCACCACTTTGATGATCAAGTAATTCTTCAACATCCACTAAGCCTTGCAAGAACAATGGTAAAAAAAGCCTCAAATATTCTTCCTTGTTTGCCACCAATGAAACGTCATGACAGCACGGCGCTTTAATTTCCGATCCTCTTCTTACGACTTTACACCCAAAGCATGGGTTATCTTCTTGCATGGGGCAAAATTATATCATGACAAAAACTCCACCTATGCTATTATTAACGAGATGAACTACTCCAAATTGGTCGCTCAAACCTTACTAGATATTAAGGCTGTTGGCTTCAACACCGAGCAATTAATCCGTTTTAAATCAGGAATTTTATCGCCAGTTTATGTAGACAATAGAACTTTGCCATTTCACGTCAAAAATTGGCAATTAATAATCAATGGTTTTGAGCAGCTAATCTCAGATAAAAATATTCAATTTGACGTTATTGCTGGCATCGAATCAGCCGGCATTCCTCATAGTGCCGCACTTGGATTCGCTCTTGAAAAACCATCTGTTTTTGCACGCAAGCAAGTTAAGGATCATGGCACCAAAAAAGCTATTGAGGGAGGAGATGTTGCTAATAAAAGAGTCCTACTTATCGAAGATTTAGTTACCACTGGAGGCTCCAGCTTGACTGGAGTAGAGCATTTGCGCCAAGAAAAAGCTATTGTCACTGACTGTCTAGTCATCGTAAGTTACGGCTTCAAAGAGTCTGAGCTTGCCTTTGAGGAAGCTCACGTTAAACTTCATGCTCTAACTACTTTTGAAGACATTCTCGCAGTTTCTCTAGAAAGAAGATTGATTAATGAGCAACAATTGCAAACTATTAAGCAGTGGCTGACAGATCCACATGCCTGGACAAAAGAACATGAAGAAATTAAAAAATGATTCTTTGCTTTGCGTCGGCTTAGATAGTGATCTGGATTTAATTCCAAAAAAATTTCTAGATAGCAAAACTCCTCAGTACGATTTCAATCGTTATATCATTGAGCAGACTCATCAATATGTGACTGCTTATAAGCCAAATTTAGCTTTTTATGAAGCTAGAGGAAGTCAAGGCTGGCAAGAATTAGCCTTAACAATGAAATATCTCCAGATAAATCATCCAAATATTTTTACCATTGCTGATGCTAAACGTGCAGATATCGGTAGCACCAACAAAGGTTATATAAGAGCCATCTTTGACGAACTTAATTTTGATGCAATTACACTTCATCCATATCTTGGAAAAGAAGCGCTCAAGCCATTTTTAGATCGACAAGATAAAACCTCTATTATCCTTTGCCACACTTCCAATCCTGGGGCAGGAGAACTACAAGATCTCAAAATAGATGGCAAGAATTTATGGGAGGTTGTGGCAGAAAAAGTCAGTCAAGATTGGAATGCTAATAGCAACTGCATGCTCGTCGTAGGAGCAACCTATCCACAAGAAATGACTCGCGTGAGAGAGATTGTTGGCAATATGACTTTACTTGTACCTGGAATTGGTGCTCAAGGTGGAGATTTGCAAGCAGTGATGAGAATTGGACTTAATAAAAAAAGAGCTGGTTTAATCATTAATTCCTCTCGTGGCATTATTTTTAGTAACAACCCCAAATTAGAAGCAGAGAAATTAAATGATGAGATAGAAAAATACAGGATAGAGGCGGTATAATAGGCTCATGAACATTATCTCTGGTTCCTCAAATCCACAATTAGTTGAAAGTTTAGTTGCAAAGTTGCGGGTAACTGATCCTCAGGCTTCAATCATTGATTGCCAAATTGAAAAATTTTCCAATGATGAAAAAAAAGTTTGGATTAAGGATGAAAATAAAGTCCGAGGTCAAAAAGTCTGTTTACTGCAATCTTTTTCCAAGCCAGTTGATGAAAATATCATTGAAACTCTATTGCTCATCGATGCTCTAGAGAGATTAGGTGCCAAGGAAGTTTCACTAATTATTCCTTGGATGGGCTATTCACTACAAGACAAAGTATTTCGTGAAGGCGAGGCTATTGCTGCCAAAGTAATTGCCGATTTAATTTCCAACAGTTTTGTCAGCAGAGTCTTCTTGATAGATTTGCACAATCCAAGTATTCCTGGGTTTTTCTCCATTCCCACATATCACTTATCAGCCAAAGACCTCTTTGTTGAATATCTAAAAACTAATAATCTTTTGCAAAATGCTTCTGTTATTAGTCCAGATTTTGGTGGTCTAAAAAGAGCAAGAACTTTTGCAAATTTGCTAGATCTTCCACTCCTAAATATTGATAAAAGTCGTGACTACCAGACAGGAGTTGTTACTGCTCATGCTCTACATGGTGGAGAAATTAGTGGCAGAAACGCCATCGTCTTTGACGATGTCATTGTCTCTGGAGGAACAGTTGCAGAAGTAGCTAGCTTGCTCAAAAAAGAGGGTGCCAACAAAGTAATTTTCATTGCCACTCACGGGATATTTTGCAAAAATGGCATCAATGTCGTAAACAATAGCGAAGTAGATTTGGTGATCACTAGTGATTCAATCGCTCATAATGAAAAATCAGCCAAAATTATTCAGGTTCCATTGGCTTCACTTTTTGCTACGAGCCTGACTGACTGGATCTAGGTAAAACGCAAAGCGCGCGGAATGTTACAATAGGATCATGAAATTATCTAAACTCGCTTTTCAAGTAACTAAAAATCCTCCAGCTAATGCCGATACTGTTAATCACAAATTGCTAGTTCAAGCTGGTTTTGTTCGTCAATTGATGGCCGGTGTTTACACTTACACCCCAATGGGTTTGAAGGTCTTACGCAATATT
>CAJBWJ010000019.1 GCA_903959355.1 uncultured bacterium | reverse complement strand
TACTGTCCATTTTTAAGGTGCATTTTTTGGAAATGGTATTTATAATACATTTCCGGATGTCACTTTGTAAACTTCAAACATGTTACTTATTGTAAATCTAATAATAGGTTCTCTATTTTAAATATTAAAATCAAGAAAGTAGTATAGCATCTTGACCACTAAATTTGACCAAAAAGCTTTAATACCCTATAATATTTAAAGATGCAAAAACAAAATGAAAAAGTTCTATCTTTTCATCATCACTCCTCTATCTAAAATTGGGGTTTGGTTTTTTGCGTTTACTAAAAAAGAGATCCCCAATCAGGGGATTTTTTAATTTAAAAAACGAATAAACTATTACATAAACAATATGAAAGGAATAGAATTAATTCTAAGACATTATGGCAAAACAAAATATACAAACACTAAAAGGTTTTCGCGACTTTTTACCAGCTGAGTCTCGTCAAAGACAATATGTTAGCGACAAAATTAGAGAAACTTTTGAAATTTACGGCTTTGAGCCACTTCAAACTCCAACTCTAGAATACGCTAGCTTATTACTTGGTAAATATGGCGAAGAAGCTGACAAATTGGTTTACACCTTTGAAGATCGTGGCGAGCGCCAAGTAGGCCTACGCTATGATCAAACTGTGCCAACTGCTCGTGTTTTGAGCCAATATCAAAACGAATTGCCAAAATATTTTCGTCGTTACCAGATCCAAAATGTTTTTCGCGCCGATAAGCCTCAAAAGGGTCGCTATCGTGAATTCACTCAGTGCGATTGCGATATTTTTGGCAGTGATGACATTTTGGCAGATGCTGAATTACTCGCCACCGTCGATGCCGTTTTTAGAAACTTGGGTTTCAAATCCACCATCATTGAATTTAACGATAGAAGCTTACTCATTGAAAACATTAGTCCTTTCACTAATGAAAAAGTCGACGCCTTTTCCATCATTCAAAGTATCGATAAATTAGACAAACAAAGTCTCGAAACAGTCATTGAGGAATTAGTCGATAAAGGCCTTTCTAGAAAAGATGCTGAGGCAGTTATAAGCAAGATAAATAGTATTAAAATATCAGGTAATTTGTCACAAATTGAACAAAAAGCTTTAGAGCTTGGTGTTGCCAAAGAAACTTTAGTCTTTAACCCAAAACTAGCTCGTGGTTTAGATTATTACACTGGCTTAATTTTTGAAATAAAAATCCCTGAATACAGCAATTCCTCACTTGGTGGAGGTGGTCGTTATGATAATTTGATTGAAGATTTATCTGGCTATAAAATGCCAGCCGTTGGCGTTGGCCTTGGTTTTGATCGCATAGTAGAAGTTTGCGAAGAAATGGGCTTAATTGATAATAAAAATTCAGCAGCCACAGTAATGGTTGGCTTTTTTGAAGATGAAAATTGTCAGAATAAAGCCATGCAAATTGCTAAAGAATTACGTCAAGAAAAAATTAAAACTGAGCTCGTCCCTGCTTCTGATAAATTAGCCAAACAATTCAAAATGGCTGAACAAAAGAACATTCCTTTTGTCATTATTGTTGGTGAAAATGAAATCAAAGAAAATAAATTTAGCATTAAAAATATGAAGTCTGGAGAACAAAGCTTACTTGGTCTCGAAGAGATTAAAGAAAAGCTAAAAGCTTTTTCCCCTTCACTTCTCTAATTTTATGGCTATGCACAGCATCTTTCATACCAGAGGTCTGAAATTCGCTAAAGCATCTTTCATACCAGAGGTCTGAAATTCGCTAAAGCATCTTTCATACCAGCTCTTTTTTGCCTTTGCAAAAAAAGAGGGTCTGAAATATAATAACCCTTCTATATATGAAACAAGGTATACATCCTAGCAATTGGCAACATGACTGCGTCGTTACCTGCAGTTGTGGAAATACATTTACCACAGGTGGCATTAAGAAAGCCATGCAAGTGGATATTTGTAGTGCCTGTCATCCTTTTTTCACTGGTGAAATGAGATTCGTTGATCGTCAAGGTCGTGTAGATAAATTCCAGAAAAAAATGCAATTAGCTGCTGCTGCTGCCGCTGCTGCCGCTTCTAAAGCTAAAAAAACCGTCAAAGAAAAAGCTGAGAGTAAATCCTACAAACAAATTTTAGTCGAGCAGCAAGGCGAACTCAAAGCCAAAAAAGAAGCTGAAACCGTCGCCGAAAATTAGTTTCCTCGTTCATTTTTATTGATACAACGTTCACGTTGTGTTTTTTTGTATATAATTGAAAGCAAATATGGATCAAATTTTTAACCCTTACCAAATACAGATAGATAATCTGAATAAAGCTATTGCTGAAAATGAAGCATTGCTCGAAGACATTGAAATGAAAGAACTAGCGACTGAAGAAATCGCTAATCTTCTAGAAGAAAAAAAAGCCCTCGAATTAGCTGCTGCTGATTTTTTGAGCAACCAAAACAAAAGTGAAGAGAATAATGACGAAGTCGCTCAAACTGCCAATGCGATTATTGAAATTCGTGGCGGTGCAGGTGGCGATGAAGCCAAAATTTGGGGCAATGACCTACTGCGTATGTACACTCGTTATGCCGAAAATAAAGGCTTAAAAGTCGAAATGATTGATGAAATGGTCATCAAAGTTAAAGGTCGTGTGGAATTGCCAATCGTCAAAATTGATGAAGAAGGCAAAGTTAATAAAACTGGTGAAACAGAAATTGTTTCTGCCTACAAACTTTTCCGTTATGATTCTGGTGTTCATCGCGTCCAACGCGTACCAGTCACTGAATCTGCCGGTCGTATTCACACTTCCACTGCCTCAGTAGCGGTTCTTCCTGAAGTTACTGCCGCTGTGGTTGAGATTAGAGAAGAAGACCTAGAATGGTCTTTTATGCGTGCTGGTGGAGCTGGTGGTCAGTCAGTTAACAAAACTAGTTCAGCAGTGCGTCTTACTCACAGACCAAGTGGTTTAGTCGTTAATGCTCGCACTGAGAGAAAGCAGGCACAAAATCGCCAAATTGCCTTGGAACTTTTGCGCGGTCAGCTTTGGCAAATTGAAGAAGATAAAAAACAAGCTGCCATCGGTGATGCTAGAAGCAACATTGGTCGCAACATGCGTGCTGAAAAAATTAAAACTTATAACTATCCACAAAGTCGTGTCACCGATCATCGCATTCATCAATCTTGGCACAATCTTGAAGGAATTTTAGAAGGTGATCTCGACGAGTTAATCGCTTCAACTAAGTCTCTCATCGAAATCGATGATTTGGATGGCAAAATCAATCTAGAAAATCAGGCTCATAGCGACGAAGAATAAAATTAAATTTGAGCAACTTTGCTTAATCTTTTTTTTGAATTTTAGCTTGTTTTAGCTCACTTCTCTTTTTTCTAATAGCAGCAACATAATCTTTGTATCCATCCGTCCAGGCTTCTGGAAGATATTTAGCAACATAAAGTGCTTGGGCTAAATCAGCTGCATATTCAACAAATCTTGATGCCGAATACATTATTTTATAATCTAGATAATCATTTTCTGATTGCCTGGCCATAACAGCATCAATAACTTCAATTACTGCCTGAGATCTAAGATCAGCACCTTCAGCTTTTATTCCATGAACATGTGAAAAATACTTAATCAATGAATGGTGAGCTTCCTCTATGCCAGTTAACACTGCGTCATCTACTTCAGACATAGAAAATTTATAAATCGGTTTATCAATTTCTGTCGACATGAGTCCACCAAATTTTTTAACTTTTTCTTTTCTTTTTCCTAACTCAACTGCTTTTTTTTCATGTGGATTTTCACTTTTATACCTAGCAGCGCCAACTCTTATTTTTATGGATAAGCCAAAAAAATTATTAAAAGTAGCCATACTTCTATTTTCTTCCAAATCAATACTCATTGGCCAATCTTCAAGATTATTTGGGTTTAGATTTTCCTCATGACTTTCCCACTGAGCATTTTCCCATTTAGTAAAACTTGAATAATCGAAATACTTGTTAATTAATAAGCCACCAGTAATGTAATTTAGAAAATAAATACCATAAAGGACACCAATTGTTCCCTCTAATTTTGTCTTATCTCCTTGAAGTTTTTCTAGTACTATTGGCTTGAAGTTTTCAAAAAAAATTCTCTTTAGCTCCGATTCTTCCGAAGCACTCGGCCAGCCTCTGTTTGCATATATCTCTTCTACACTTGGCAGTCTATTAGATTTTGACTCCCAAGAAGCTGTTCTGTCCATTTGCTTTCTAGAAACTCTTAAATATTCTTGAGCATTCTGTTTCCACGCTTCAACCTTCACATCTTCACGCTTCAAATGTTCTTGCAAAAGTTTTTTTGTATCAACTGAGGAGGATCCATCTAACATGAATTTATGATAGAACAAAGACAATGAGATTGCTTGAATAAAAGCCAGATTTTATGAATTTTTTCCTGAGAGTTTTTAAAATTGTTCGACTGCTTTAATCAGCACTTCATCTTCAGTAGTATCGTAATTTTGAATTACTTCCACATCAACTGGCAAGCCATCTTTGTGAATCCAATTACCACTTGGGGTCAACCAACGACCGACGGTAATATGCAAACCTCCACCATTACTTAATTCTCTGCGATCTTGAACAGTACCCTTACCAAAAGTTTTCTCTCCAATTAATTTAATTTTAGAGTCATCTCTAAGTGCACCTGCTACGATTTCAGAAGCAGAGGCGCTGCCTTTATTGACTAAAACTACAGTTGGAATACTTGCTAGTCTTGCCTTGCTATTACTATTATAGTTTTTAGTGTTGTATTTAGATTTTTGACTAACTACTACTCCACTTTTAACAAAATCACTGGCTATATCGATAGAAACATCAAAGAATCCTCCAGGATTATTGCGCATATCTAAAGCAATTCCAGCAATTTGACCTTTTTTGCTAAGTATTTCATTAACAGCTACATCCCACTCATCCATAGTTCTCTCACCAAATTTGGAAAGTTTGAGGTGAGCGATTTTTTTACCTTTAACTTCTACGAATTCTAGAGTGACACTTTTAACAATGATTTCGTCACGAAGAACAGTAATATCTTTACTACTGTTATCACTCTTGCGATAAACAGTCAAAATAACAGGAGTAGCTTTTGGACCACGAATATTTTTGACAGCATCATCCAAAGTCCACTTGGTAGTATCTTCATCTAATTTTTTACTATCATCTTTAACATGAATAATTATGTCACCAGCTAAAAGGCCTGCTTTTTCTCCAGGGCTACCATCTAAAGGTGCCAAAACACCGACTGCTCCATCAATATAAGCTAGCTCTATACCTACTCCATAGAAACTGCCAGCCAAATCCTCTTCGGCTTTAGCATTATCATCTGGAGGTAAATACATAGTGTAAGGATCGCCAAGACCAAAAACCATTCCAGAAATAGCTCCATCCATCATTTTGTTTTCATTAATTTCAGCAGTTTCTAAATAATCTCTCTCAACTAACTGCCAAACTTCCCAAAAGACATCCATTGAAACTGGAGCTTGTGTGGAACTATTCATCAATTTAGAAAGATTATTGGATTGAGTTTTTTTAGCTAAAGTTTCAAAGAAAGGAATTTTTTGACCAAAAAGAGCTCCTTCGTTAGCATAACGAAAGCCCATAACTAGACCAAGAGTGAGTAATAAAACTACAAAAAGAGTGTTACGAATAAAAACGAAAATCCAGCTTGGTTTTTTTGTCATACAAGACGATTATTGTAAGCTAGCTTACAAAAAAAATCACAAGCAAAATCTAATTAAAAATTAAAAATCGCAACGAATTTAAACAGTTTGAGTAAATGGCAAAAGGGCTAAGTGTCTAGCTCTCTTGACTTCACGAGCCAATTTTTTCTGCAATTTAGCGGTTAGACCAGTTTTGGCTCTTGGCAAAATAGCGCCTTGAGCGGTAACAAATCTTCTGAGGTCTTCGGCTTTTTTGTAGCTAAAGTTGTGAGTCTTCATTATTCTTCCTTAATTATTAATATTTCTAATTTTTCTTTTAATTTCTAAAAAGGGATGTCATCAGAGACATCTTCTACTTGTTCTGCTTCTACTGGAGCAGCGGTTTTCTTTGCGACTGGCTTAGCACTTGGCATTTCTTCATCTTCTTCGCCTTCTGCACTACCTTCAGAAAACTTACCACCTTTGTTACCAAGTAACATCATATTATCAATGATGATTTCAGTAACTTTTCTCTCTTCACCGGCTTCAGTTTTCCAGTCTCTAGTTTGAATACGACCTTCGACATAAACCTTGTCACCTTTGTGGAGTAATTGACCACAAATCTCAGCCAATTTTGACCAAGCAACAATATTATGAAAGTCTACTCTTTCTTGTTTATCGCCTCCATCAGCTGGAGTCCAAGAACGATTGGTAGCAATACCAAAAGAAGCCACGGCTGTGCTATTTGGTGTATAGCGCAAGTTTGGATCTCTGGTCAAGTTACCGATTAACATGACTTTATTTAAAGAACGTACTGACATTTTTGCCTTTCTCTCAACAGAGTTGATTTGTATTGATCTTTTTTCATTATGCAGCAGCAAGGTTGCATTAAGTGCAACCATTCAAGTTTTAGTAAAGAAAAGAAACAACAAACAACATAAATTAATCTTCGATAGATTCTACCATTTCATCGGCAATCACCAATAAATGGCGAATGATTTCACGATGTATAGTCAAATTTTGATCGAATTTCTGAACATTTAAAACTGGAAAGTTTAAAACCATGTGAACATAAACGGCTTCTTCATAAGTTTTGCCGCCTTGAGAAATGCCATAAGCCAAATGCTTACGACCCCAATCGTCTTCTTTGACGATAGAGCCTTTATTCTTGGCAACTAAATCAGCGATTTCTTTTTTGAGTCTGGAAACATCGGCGTCTAATAGATCGCCTGGAATTAAATAGGTTAATTCGTAATCTTTGGAAATGATTTCTTTAGCTAGTTTCATATTTTTCTAAGATTCGCAAACCTTGGCCCCGCCAAAGTTTCTGGATAATTAATAAGCGAATTTTAATTTCTGGAGTGGATTATATCAATAAAAACATGAGAAGTCTAGGTTTCTTCTACTTATTTTTTTTGAACTGGATTTGTAAGATTCTTTATCGCTGTTTTTACGAGCTTGGAAATAACAATTATTCTATCTGGATTAACACCCTGATCTAATAGAACTTGTTTGTGTCTTTCTGAAGAAACGATAGCTATATCATCTTTACGAGCTTGAGCAATTGTAGCAACGTCGGAAATATTATAAAAAACACGAACTTCTTCAGATGAAGTTACTCTCATTCCAGGAATCTGAGAACCATCCTTCTTAACTCTTGCATCGTACTCAGCATAAAAACGATCAGTATATCTATTGGCTGATTTAGTAAGTGCAATAAAATCTGGAGTTTTCCCTCCGAGCAAAGGCATCAGAGCATCAAAAACTAATTCTGTAGGATCAACAATTTCCACATCAAAGTATTTAATTTTCCCATCATTTTCACCTTTTTCATTTTGCTCTCTCTGCAAATCTTCTAGTGTTCTGGTGCTAGGTATTTTTTCTCTTCCATGCGCTTTGGTTTCTTTTTGATTTTTGCTACTTACTATTATTAGTTTCTTCTTTTTAATTATTTTTTCTTTATCATTATCCTGTTTATTTTTTAAAAAATTCTCCATCTTAGCAATCATGACATCCATATCAGAAAGAGTTGTGTCAAAACTATCGTTGTCTTCATCTGGATCAGGGAGAAATTGGTCTTGCTCTATAACTGGAAAAAATCCAACTTCTCCAGCTTTAACAAAATCACCGCGCTCCAAAGCTGCTTCCAAAGTGTCCTCTGTGCTAGAAAGCTCATAACCTTGTTTTGTTAAAGAAGTATCTCCATTTGGATTAGTGGTATAAGTTACCACATCGCTAATTCCAAGTTCTTTTTGCAACGAAGAAACATAAGGATCACCATTGCCAGAAAAAAACGCCGAATGACCTTCGGGCATATTTAGGTTTACCTCGCCTCTTGCAACTTCACCTTCTAAAGCACTTTTTACTTTTAAAGCCATTTTTTCTCTCTTTTTTTGCTGTCTGGCACGTTCAATTAATCCACTAGCCGCAAGAGCACCGCCTCCAGTTAACATTAGTAGTGGAAAATGCTGTCTCCAGGTGTCACCGCCAGCAGCATAGCTATTCATTCCATAAAGAACCTGCAAACCCTCGTGCAACCACGATGGCAACTTTGACATAGCGCTTGCATCTAAACTTTCCCCTGCTCCCACATTAACTGCTGTTTGCAAAACGACATAAATTAAAACGAAAAGAATCGCTATTCTCTCTGGTTTAAGAACAGACTCCGTCTCTTCAAATTGTAAAAATTTTTGAACAGTTTCTGGCTTCATGCCAGCTTGACTAGCTGCTTCTGCTAAAGCTTTTTTTAACTCCTCACCTTTTAATTGAGAAGGATTTTCATTTTCCTTTTTATTATGGAAAAATTTCTGAAAAACTTCATTTAATGGCATATTGATCAATATATGTTTGTAAGTTTTTTGTAAAATTTGGAATTTCTTTAATACAAAAATCTATAAATTCTTGGCCGATACCTTGCTCAAAAATTAAATTCAATTGAGATTTTTTATCATCTGGGCAATTAGTAATAGCAAAATACTTGGTGTAATTCAATACATCTTCTGCAAATTCTCGTGAAGCTTCGCCGTTAGAAAATTGATTAATTGCTTTTATAAAAACAGATAAGTCTTGCACAGATATATTGTATCAATAATAAAAAAAATTCACTACCCTACTTACCAATCATAAATTCAACTATGTCGCCATCTTGCATTAAATAATCGCGACCTTCTTGTCTGACTTTGCCAACTTCTTTACAAGCTGACCAACCACCGAGATTCATAAATTCAGTAAAACTGACCACGCGAGCACTAATAAATTTCTTGCTAAAATCAGTGTGAATGACTCCAGCAGCTTCCTGCGCAGTCATGCCTTTTTTGATCGTCCAAGCTTTGACTTCAATTTCGCCAGCAGTCAGAAAGCTCTGTAAACCCAAGGTTTCATAGGCAACAAAAGCCAAACGAGATAAACCGCTCTGCTTAAGACCTAATTCATCCATATACATTTTCTGATCTTCTTCTGCTAAAGTCGCTAATTCACTTTCAATTTTGGCAGAAATCACCACAATTTGTGCTTTTTTAACTTTTAACTTAGTGGCAAATAAAGCAGTAATTTCATCTGCTTTCATCAAATCTTTTTCGTCCACATTAATGGCAAAAATTTCGCTTTTAGCCGTTAATAGACACAATTCTTTGGCGACTAGTTTCTCAATTTCACTTTGGCAATTAAGACTCTGGCCTTTTTCAATTTGGACTAAAAATTCTTGGATGGTGTCCCACTTTGCCTTCTCATCT
Source organism: uncultured bacterium (assembly GCA_903959355.1). Lineage (GTDB taxonomy): Bacteria > Patescibacteriota > Microgenomatia > UBA1400 > PJMF01 > UBA1364. The sequence goes on along the minus strand of CAJBWJ010000019.1, from coordinate 10,023 downwards.
TTACTAGCGGCACCTTTTGGTTGATGCTGTTTTTGTAAAGTTTCTAAGTCAGCTAATTGAAGTTCAGTGCGAATGACGGCCAAATCCTGTTCAGGATCTACAGAGCCTTCACGTAAAACATTAGCATCAGAAAAATTACGAAGCACATGACAAATGGCATCGGTTTGACGAATATTGGCAAGAAATTTATTACCAAGGCCCTCACCTTTACTGGCACCGGCGACTAAACCAGCAATGTCGACAAATTCCACTAAAGCATATTTAATTGGTGGTAAAGCTTTGAGCTTATCAGTCTTCATCGTTAAGTCTGCCAACTCTGGCAAACGCTCGTCAGGCACTTCCACTACACCCACATTAGGCTCAATGGTGGCAAAAGGATAATTAGCTGCTAAAGCCACCTGCTTTTTTAACAAAGCATTAAACAAAGTAGACTTTCCAACATTAGGTAAACCAACAATTCCGATTTGTAGAGACATATGGCGAAATTATACCAGAGAAACTTATTTATCCTAAGCCACCAGCATCACTCCAGCCATACAAATTAAGGCAGCTAAAATTTTCTGACCCAAACGATCATTTTCTTTGATAAAAATGGCAGCCAAAATTACTGTCAAAATAATATTGGTTTTTACAACAACGCTAACCTGAGAAATCATTGCTTTATTTAGTGCAGAATAAAAAGTAATTACACCTACAGAATAGATTAACGAATAAATAACTAAATTTTTATCAATTGTTTTGATTGCTTTTGGCAATTGGAGCATTTTCTTTGGATATAAAATAACAAGCACTAATCCTGGCAAAATAGACATCATGGCAGCATAAGAAATAGCGTCGTAACTTTTAATAACTAAAACATCACTAATCGTGGCGAATGAAAAGAAACTGGCTGCCAACAAAGCTAAAAGAGCTCCTTTGTTAAAAACAAATTTTTTACCACGATGAGCAATAATTAGAATTGAAACTAAAACGAGAGCTGCTCCTAAATATTGATGAAAAACCAAGCGCTCGCCAAGGAAAAAATAGGCACAAATCATTGTTACGATCGCTCCAACTCCAGCAAGCACTGTCATTTCTGAAGCTTCAATTAATTTAATTGACTTGAAAAATAAAACTGATCCAATAGCGTAAAGTACTGAGCTAAATAAAAAAAATGGCCAAAGCGTCACAAGCGGCGGAAAAACAAATCCCCTACTAATGGCAAAAGGTAAAACAATCAGACCCAAAATAAATTGGAAAATCGTTGTCGATAAAACAGGATCGCTTTCTTTTTCTTTCATGGCTAATCTTTGAAATAAAGAAGCCACTGAAATTGCAATAACATTAATAAATAGGAGTAAAAGCCACGACATATGTCTTTTCTGGTTAAATCTTTCCGACCAGATCTATTCCTGGAATTAAGGTTTTGTCGCCTGGATGCCAGCTAGCTGGACAAACTAGTGCTCCGTTGTTGTCATAGACAAACTTGGCTGCTTGAAATTTACGAAAAATTTCTTCAGTACTTCGACCAATACTATTGGAATGCATGTCCATGGCTACTAGTTTTTGATCTGGATCAATAATAAAAGTAGAACGCAGTGATAAACCTTCTTCTTCAATATAAGTACCAAACATTTTGCAATATTTACCAGATGGATCAGCCAACATTGGATATTCAACCTTGGCAATAGCTATTGAATTGTCGTGCCAAGCCTTATGTACAAAAGCCGTGTCAGTGCTAACACTGACAATCTCTGCACCTAATTTCTGAAATTCTTCATATTTTAAAGCTGCTTCTTCTAATTCTGTAGGACAGACAAAGGTAAAATCAGCTGGATAAAAAAGTACTATCAACCACTTGCCTTTGTAATCTGAAAATTTGATCTTGAGAAGCTTCTCTTGATGAAAAGCATCCATAACTACTTCTGGGATTGTTTCGCCGATTTTTAGCATAATTACATTAATTCTAACACTAAAAATAAGATCTTTAAGGAGAAAATTATATCTTAAAAAAGTCCTATAATATTGACTTTTGTGACTTATTGTGCCATAATTTGAGCTAGTTGTTCATTACTGATCCGCGGTCACAAGCGACTGCAGGAAAATCAAACGGTAATGAATTTTTAAAAAGGAGGAAGTGATGAATAAGAAAAAAATTATCATCGCTTTCGTTTTACTCGCAATTCTGTTGACTACGTTGACAGGATGCGGAGCTGGGCCAACAGAGGCCCAACAAGCAGCAGATCTATGCATGCGCGGCAATAACGCCGCATGCGATTATCACGCTGCTCTGTTGCAGATGGAGAAGGCTACGGCAGACCTTGCCGCAGCGAAGGTTCCTTACGAGGAATCCCGAAAAGCTCCAACGCCAGCGCAATAGGAGACTCAACACCTCCTAAACAAAAAATGCCCGCTTCGGAAGAGGTGGGCATTTTGCTTTTTTGTCTCAAATTTACTTATTCTTCAGATGGAATCAAAATCCAGCACAGAACATAAATCAATAATCCTGGAAATCCACCAGGAACTAAAGTTAGCGCTAAGATCACTCTGATCAGAATAACATCGATATTAAAATAATTGGCAAAAGCCATTGCTACACCAGCAAGCTTTCTACCTTCCATTGGTCTGACTAATTTCTTCATAGTACTTTTTGTTTTTTTACTTGGCATAAATTATCTTTCCTTTTATATTTGATTGTAACATGATGCTAAATATTGATATTAATTCTTTTGAAACCTAATCTAAAAATGGTTTCAACTCTTCCCCATTATTTCTCAAATACCAAAGTGCAAAATCGCTGTCACGAAAATTTTTATCTTTGACTAGCTCCGCAAATTGATTTAGATCAAAAAATTCTAGACTGATTTTCTCTCCAGGATCGAGATTTTTCTCGGAAACTTGCTCGCAGTTTTTAGCTATCAAATAAAAATTAGCCCAATCAATTCTACTGTTCATTTGTCCACTAAAAAGAAAATACCATTCATTGCTTGCGTAGCCAGTCTCTTCTAAAAGCTCTCGTTTGGAAGATGATAAAACGCTTTCGCCTTCATCCATAATGCCTCCCGGCATGCTCCAAAATTCATCAAAACCAGGCTGACTTTGTCTCGTCATGATTATCTTTTGATCTTTGGTTAAAGCTAAGACTGTCACAGTATCAGCTCTGGAAAGACTTTCAAAAGTTGCCTCGCTATTGTCAAAAAGTTTTTGTGGCCACTGCCAAACTCTAAAAAAATGACCTTGAAAAACAATTTTAGCCAATTCACCTCTTTTTAACTTTGGCTTGGCTCTCACGATTATTTGCTGTTCATTTTGTTCATCGATTTTTTGTAACATTTGCCGAATTATAGCGCCAATACTCAAGGTATAATACTGGCTGTGCAAGAAATTAGAATCAAAAATAAAAACTATCGTTTGCCCATTTATTTGCCTGACGCAACGCTCGGAGTAGCTCGCAATCTAGATAGTTTAGATTTAGCTGCAGTTGGACTAAGCGGAGTGATGGTTAATACCTACCATTTAATCCAAAAACCTGGAGAAGAAATTTTATCTAAAGTTGGCGGCATTAAAAAAATGATGAATTGGCCTGGTTTCGTCTCTTCTGATTCTGGTGGCTTTCAACTCTTTTCTCTAATTCGTAAAAATCCAAATATGGGCAAAATTACCGACGAAGGAATTGTGCTTTATAGCGGTATTAAAAAACAGAAAAAAACTCTTTTCACCCCAGAAGATTCGATTCGCATGCAATTTGTAATTGGCAGTGATGTAATGATTTGTCTAGATGATTTCACTCCTCCAGAAGCTAATGAAAAGCGCATTGAGGAAAGTGTAATGAGAACTATTGCCTGGGCTAAAAGAGCTAAAGCTGAATTTAATGAACAATTGGCTAAACATGGTTTTGATGAAAGTAATCGTCCTCTACTCCTCGCCCCAATTCAAGGTCATACCAATGATAAGTGGCGCACTTATTGCGGTGAAGAATTACAGAAAATTGGCTTTGATATTTATGGTTTAGGCGGCTGGCCATTTTTGGCAGATGGAAAATTCGATTATGCTTTCTGTGAAAAAAACGCTCGTCTGACAAATAAAGATAGTTTTCGTTTTGCCCTTGGAGTTGGCACACCTGAAAATATTGTTCGTTTATTTTTCATGGGTTATCAATTTTTTGACTGCGTTTTGCCCACAAGAGATGCTAGACATCAAAGACTCTATGTTTTCAAAGTTGATCCTCAGACTCTAAATCGTGAAATTCTTAAAAAATTAGCAGAAGAAAATCGTCTCGATGAAATTTTTGATTATATTTACATTGGTAAAGGAAAATTTGCGACTGATAGCAAGGCTATTAGTGAATTTTGTGACTGTCCAATTTGTCGTCAGACTGACAAAGTGCCTCAGGTTAGCAAGGCTTATTTACATCACCTTTTTAAGGTTGAAGACGGCAGCGCTTTCCGCTTAGCAAGCTTGCACAATTTAAGAACTTACACTCAAGTAATTGAGGCGTTAAGAAGAGATTAATTTTCTCCCACAAACCATATTTTAATGACTTTGCAATTTGTAATCTTCTTGCAATCTGCCACTATTACAATAAAAAATAGTGAAGAAAAAACAAGCAATTAAAGAATTAGCTTTGCGTTATAGACCAAGAGAAAAAGCCAAAAAGCATGGACTAAAAGCTTTGAACAATATTGAGCTTTTGGCTCTGATTATTGGCAGTGGCCAGAAAAATTGCAATGTAATTGAAATCGCTAAAAAAGTTGAAAAACAATTGCGCGGAGGAAAAGAAGCAAAAAGCAATGCAGATCTTTCAAAAATTTCTGGCATCGGTGAAATATCAGCAAACAAAATTCTAGCTAGCTTAGAGTTGGGTCAACGCTTTGCACAAAAAAATAATCCAAAACAAATTGACAATCCTGCTAAAATTTTTGAATTATCAATGGATTTAATTGATAAGAAACAAGAATATTGCTTAGCTTTTTACCTTAACGGTCGACAAGAATTACTAAGCAAAAAAACGCTTGCCATTGGCGGTTTAAATTATAATTTTATGGAACCAAGAGATATTTTTGAACCAGCTTTTACTTTAGGAGCCAGCAGTTTTATTTTAGTTCACAATCACCCTTCAGGAGACTGCAAACCCTCTAATGACGATTTACTTTTGACAGAAAAAGTTGCCAAATTAGCTGATTTAATGGGAATTAAATTATTAGATCATTTAGTTGTTGGTAAAAACAACTACTTTTCCATCAAAGAACATTTTAGTGAATTGCTTAATGTTTAATTAAAACAGAACCAGCTTGATCAATTAATTGATAACCAGCTTCTTCAAACTTTGTTCTTATTTCATCAGACTTAGCAAAATCTTTATTTTTACGAGCCAATTCTCTATCTCTAAAAAGATCTTGCAAATCTTTTGGCAAATCATCAATTTGTAGAGTCACTTTATCACTTTTTGGCAGATCATCCTCGTCCATGGAAACTAAACCTAAGCCAAGTACACGATCGAATTCAAGAAGTAAGCGATATTTTTGTGCATTACTGAGCTGACTCTTAAGTAATTTCCAAACAATGGTCAAAGCTTCTGAAGTATTGAGATCATTTTCAACTGCATCAAAAAATTGTTTACTTAGTTGATGAGCTTCATCACTATTTTCCAACTCACTTCTGTCTTCATGATTTTCTTTAATTTCCAGATAAGCTTGTAGAAGTTTGTGCAAAGCACTTTGACTTGCTTCCAAACTTTGAATGGTAAAATTTTGCTCGCTGCGATAATGACTACTCAAAAAGAGCAAACGCAAGGCAGCTGGTTTGAAACCTTTTTTAAGAATGTCATCAATAGTGAAAAAATTACCCAAAGACTTACTCATTTTTTCACCATTAACACGCAAGAAATTATGATGCACCCAAAATCTAGAGAATGGCTTTTTACCTGTAAAAGTTTCTGACTGAGCGATTTCGTTAGCATGATGAACAGCCACATGATCAATACCACCAGTATGAATGTCTAATTCTGGACCCAAATGTTCAATGCTCATAGCACTACATTCAATGTGCCAACCTGGAAAACTACGTGGATGCCAAGGGCTTGGCCAAACCATTTGACGGTTTTCACCTGCTTTTTCAAATTTCCACAAAGCGAAATCGCTTGGATTTTTTTTACCTTCGATCTCGCCAATTCTCGTTTCTCGATGAGCTTTGCGTGGATCATGACCACTTAATTCACCATAGGTTTCAAGCTTGGAAGTGTCGAAGTAAACACCATCGCCATCAATTACATAGGTATAACCTTTTTTTTCTAAATCCAAAACCATGTCCAATTGGCTTTGAATGTGTTCAGTTGCTCTGCAACTCAAAGTTGGGCGCAAAACTCCCATTAAATCCATGCTGTAAAAAAAATAATCTTCAAATTTTTTGGCTACTTCCCAAGCACTCTGACCATATTTACGGGCACCCTTCTCCATTTTGTCTTCACCCTCATCATCGTCGGAAGCCAAATGACCAACATCAGTGATGTTCTGAATATGTTTAACATCATAGCCAACGTGGCGCAAAACGCGCACTAAAATGTCATCCATTACGTATTTGCGCAAATGACCGATGTGAGTGTAATCATAAACAGTCACACCGCAGGCATACATATTAACTTGTTTAGGATTTTCTCTCGAAACAAGACTTCCGCTATTAATTTCTTGAAGAGATTTGAATTCTTCAACTTTTTTGGAAAGAGTATTATAAAGTTTCATCTAGAGGCTATTGTAGCTTGACTGGCAAAGACACTCAAGCTGAATCAGCAAAGGATTTAATTACTCAAATTAGCCGTCAGATTGGCTCATTTGAGTGCGTTTGTTTTGCATTAGCTGACTAGTTTGTTGTTTTTTATTGCCAGATGGAGCATTAGCACCTTTTTGTGGACTACTTGGAGGAGCAATACTTTCTTCACTTGCTTGCCTCTCTTCTTCTTCTTTTTTCTGTTGCTCCTCTTGCAATTCGTGTTGTTTTTTTTGCTGGTCTTCTTGAAATTTTTGCTGAATATAACTCTGCTCTTCACTAGTTAGTTTTTGCCAATTTTGAGCAATTTTTTGTTTCTTGGCTTTTTTTTCTGGAGGATCTTCTGGATTAATTCCAAGTAAAGCATTGAGATCAAAAAAAGATTTAACAGTATTAAAAATATCCTTAACTGGACGAGCTATCAATTCTTCTCCTAAATTGGTGATGTTTCTTGGAGGAGCTTGTTGTTTAGAAGCTTCGCCGGAAGCTAAAGGCGTTTGACCAGCACCAGCGTTAGCAGCTTGCTGCTTGGCTACTCCACTTTGACCCAAAACAGAAGATTGTTGAGCGGCTTGTTTTTGGGCGGCGGCGGAAGCCGCCGCACCAGAATCTTCATGTTCATCACTAAAATTTCCAAAAGTTTGACGAAATCCACCTCCTGGCCTCATTTGCATTTTGGCACCAGCTCCTGGCGATCCAAATCCTGACATAAGTCTATTTCCTTATTAATTACAAATTTAAATTTATGGATCTAAATGTTTTAGTTGAAAAATTTGTTTACTTCTTTCTTCTAATCTCTTTTGCTCTGCATCAGCATCACTGACTTTTTTTTGACTTACTCTTGCCTGATATTCAGGAGTATCTTTTAGTTCTGTTTGCATTTTATTTAATTGTTCTTCAATCTTAACCTGATCTTCTGCTTCTTTGTTTTTCTGTAAAACAGCAATTTCTTCCGCCGTTAAAGCTGGAGCTTTTTCCTCTTCAGCAACCGGTGCCTCAGACGCAGATGCTTGAGCATTTGGATCTGCAGATTTAGACGCAGAATCAGCCTGAGCTTTTTGATCTTCAAGTAATTGTTGTAATGCTGCCAAAGGATCTTGATTGTCTGCCATAACAATCATGGTAACAGAAAAAAGCCAGCAAGCGCAAGATTGTTAAGGCAAGAATTAATCTAAGCTAAACTAGTTTTTTGGCTTAGATGACGATAATCAGTTTTTTTTTCTTTATTTTGGCGCATTTTGCGTAAAGCAGCGTCGGTAGCATCCACAATGGCATCATAAAAATCGTAGCCATCTATTTCTACCCATAAAGCCTTACCTGGAACTTCAATGCTATATTTGACACTAACTTTTTTAGTATTAGTCGACTTTCTAGTATCTTGTTCTAAATAAACAGTTACTTTGCTTACTTTCAAATCTTTGAGTTTTTCTAGTTTGCGGCTTTGTCTCTGAATGAATTCTCGAAGCGCTCTGGTCACTTTAAGACTCTTCGCTTGAACGATGACGTTCATCATAAATTCTCCTTTCGGCTTTCACGCATTGCATGAAAGCTATAATTTATATCCGCTCCAAATCATTAAGGTACAAAAAAACGACCCTCAATTAGTGTTTATCTAACTGTATTGGTCGTTAATATCATCTGTTTCTAGAATAACAAAAAAATGAAAAAAAGCAAGTTAAATTTGGCGTCTTCCCTCAAGAGCTCTGGCTAAGGTCACACCGTCAGCATATTCAATATCAGCCCCAATTGGCAAGCCATGACCAATGCGACTTACAGATAGTTCATCTTTATTTTTAAGATCAGAATTAGCAATCATTTGTTTAATATAAAGAGCCGTTGCCTCTCCCTCCATGGTTGGATTGGTTGCTAAAATTAATTCTGTCACTCCGTCTAAACGCTTTAGCAAATCTCGTAAATAGAGCTGATCCGGACCAATATTATTTAATGGAGCAATCGAGCCGTGCAAAACATGATAAAGACCATGATATTTATCAGATTTTTCCAGTGCTAATAAGTCTAGTGGCTGCTCTACCACGCAAAGAAATGAAGAATCGCGATTCTGATCACCACAAATAGAACACGGATTGCTTTCAGCTATGTTGTGACAAGCAGAACACATGACTGTGTCTCTTTTGAGAGCCAAAAGTTTATCGGAAAAATCCTCCAACTCCGTAATAGGATTATGTAAAAGATAGAACACTAGACGTTGAGCAGATCTTGGACCAATTCCAGGTAAACGTTCAAATTTCTCAACCAATTGGCGAACTGCCTTAGGTAATTTTTGCATATTTATTCTTCTATGTAATCAACGGAGATGTCTTCTAACTGATTTTCCCAGTCTTTGGTTTTATTTTTTTCCAAAAATTTTTGAGTTGATTGCCAAATTTGTTTTTCGACTTCTTCTGCGTCTGCAGAAGCATCAATAATTTGCCAACGAGAATGAGCTCCGAATTTTTTTGCGTCTGTTTTGGCAACTTCTAAGTAAGCTTTTCTAATTTTTTCATGAAAATCTTTGGCTTCATAATCTATGCGATTGGCTCCATCAACACTCATGCGTCTTCCTAAACCAATATCCACAGAAGTATCAAGCAAAAAAGTAATATCTGGATAAGTTTTTTTGGTTGAGATATCATTAAGCTGCTCAATAATATCCACTCCAAAACCTCTAACCATACCCTGATAAACCACACTGCTATCGCGAGAACGGTCCATTACCACTATTTTTCCTAGCTCCAATGAAGGTAGAACAATTTCTCGATAGATTTGAGCTCTGGCTGCCTGAAAAAGTAAAACTTCAGTGGTGTATGCCATGCCAACATTTTTGTTTGACAAAACTACTTCGCGAATCTGCTCACTAATGGCAGTACCGCCTGGCTCACGTAAAACCACGACATCTCTACCGTCTTTGATTAAATGTTCTTTAAGTCTTACTACTTGAGTAGTTTTACCTACTCCTTCACCGCCTTCCAAAGTAATAAGCAAGCCTTTTTTCTTCATTTTGAGAACTCCTCAATTAACTTCTAAAATTATTAAACTTAGGTCCAAAAAACAGTCGTCCCAGCCAGAGTAGCATTTGCTGACCGGCTTTGTAAAGTAAGGAGGTCAGCATTTCCTCTAGCCCCAACCATTTTCGCTCCTGCTATCATCATTTTCATTTCTAAAAATGGATCACTGCTTGGTCCAGCTGTTAGACTCCAAGCTAATTCGTCCTTATTTATAATTTTAAAAATAGCAATTTTTTGTTTGATTTTTTCCATGTCAACTAAGCTATTTCTCCAATCT
>CAJBWJ010000018.1 GCA_903959355.1 uncultured bacterium | reverse complement strand
TTTCTTTTGAGATTTGTTTTTCTTTAACTTTAAAAAATATTGTTCTAGTCACATCGCCGCAATATTCTTGGTATTTTGCGCCAGCATCAATGAGAACGACTGATCCATTTTTTAATTTTTTGTTACTTGGTTGATGATGCGGTAGCGTTGAATTTTCATCAAAAGCAATGATGCTAGAAAAGGCGAGATCGCAAAAAAGGTGTTGGCGAATTTTATTTTCTAGGTTTTTTTTGACCTCTAATTCAGTGACGCCAATTTTCAATTCTTTGATTGTTTTTGCAATAGCTTGCTTAGTAATTTTTATTGCTTTTTTTATTTTTTTTATTTCACTTGGATCTTTTTGACTTCGCAAAATCCAGATATTTTTTTTATCTAAAATGTTAATTTTCAAATTATCGATTTTAGAAACTGCTTTAAATTCTTCCACATTTAGATTTTCAAAATCTAAAAATATTTCATTTAAATTGAGTTCATTTTTCAAATTGCTGAGATGCCATTCTAATTTGGAAGGTGACGAGCCAATTAAAATTTTTCCGGAAAAAGATTTTGGTTTAGGCAAAAAATTTTGTAAAAAAAGATAAGCTGAGTTTTTACAAATCAGACAAAAAGCACTTCTTTCTTCTGGAACTGAATTAACAAAAGAGGAAAAATAAAAGACATCGCTGTTTTTAGAAAGAAGAACGCATTGATTAATAGAAAGAGAATTTTGTAAACTTTGAATTCTTTGATTGATTAGGCTTTTAGCCATAAATCTATTTATCTTAAAAATTTTTACTTTTCAAAAGTACTTAAGGCTCTAATAGTGCTCACTACGTAATTGCCGTTTTTGTCTGCAAAAGCAACAACGATACATTGTAAATCTTCGTAAAAATCGGTCAATTTAGCATCTTCTCCTTGGTAATCTTGGAAGCTAGTTTTTTTGCTAAAACTAAAAGCAAGTTCTTTTTCTCCAGATCGGGGAGTGACTTTAAGATCATTTTTACCGATCATCGAAATGGAACCCAAAGTAATAATTTTATCTTTTGGACTGAAATCTTGTTCATAAACAGTAACTTTTTTTATTTTGAAACTATCATTTAGTGCTTCACTAAAAACACCAACCCAATTGCCAACGGCAATTTCATTAACTTTAATATCTTTGTCGTTTTTACTGATTAGAACATTTTCATCTAGAGGAACGATTTTATTTCCAGAACTGTTACTAACAGTTAGAGTTTCTTCACTGACACGCAAAACTTTGGCCAAATAGGCTTTTTCACTGCGCAAATTGGCTCCGACACTACCAAGTTCAGTCTTTTTTTCTTGAATAACTTTTTTAATATTGTTAATAGTGCTGTTTTCTTTTTCTTGATCTGCTTCTTTTTGTACAGCAGTACTATCAGAGCTGCTGGTAGCGGTCGTCTCTGCAAAAACAATTTTAGTTGGCAATAAAAATAAAACTAAGGCTAATGCAAAAACACAGTTTTGGCTTATTTTTTTATTATTATTTAGGTTCATAAATTACAGTTCTTTGTTTGTTAATCTGCTTACCATCTTCATTGATACTATTTATTTCAATTAAATTTCCTCCTTTTATCAATTTTACTTTTAGAGAAAAATTTCCAGATTCATCTGTGTTGCTAATATTTTCTACATTATTGGTGAAAATAACAACAAAACTATTT
>CAJBWJ010000017.1 GCA_903959355.1 uncultured bacterium | reverse complement strand
TAACTTTATTAACTTTACCAATTAATTCAGAATCTAAGATCTCTTTAATTTTTTTGGCAAAATCGTCATAAAGAAAAATATAATCAACAAATAAAACTACTTTGTTGCTGATAGCCAAATCAGCTAATTCTTTGGCTTGTTCTTCTTCTAGACAAAGCGGTTTTTCTACAAAAACATTTTTGCCAAGAACTAGAAATTTTTTTGCTAAATCGTAGTGAGTTTTTTCTGGAGTAACAATAAAAACATGATCAAAATTAGGAAGTTTAACTAAAAAATCATCAATATTGAGTTCATTTTCTGCTTTATCATAAATAAAAAGCTGCAAATCTTGAAATTGTTTCAATGTTTTTGCAATCTTTTTACCCCAATAGCCATGGCCAACTAATAAAACATTCATCTTGAAAGAGATTATACTAAACTTTTACTTTTGTAAAATCTTTTTACAACATTTTCATTTGGAGGAATTGGAATAATTTTAGCAAAAAGAAATGCAATTAAAATTCCTTTGATTAGAAATTTTGTGTTAATTAAAAAAGATTTAAAAACTTTAGAAGAAAATTTATTTTTGACTAATTTTCTCAAATCATTTTTTGCTTCATAAAAAAAATGATTAAAGTGATCAATAAAAATACTTTTAAGTTCTGTTACTCCTTGCATTGCATAAAAACCATAAACCACTAATCCGCCGTAAGTGTATATTTCTAGTTGATCGGAAAATTCCTTTTTTGTTAAAAATCTATCATGATAAACCAACATTTTTGGATTATAAGCAATTTTATAACCAGCAATGAGTGCGCGAATAACAAACTCACCATCTTCAGCAGCAGGAATCAAGCAACCTGGACCAATCCACCATTTATATGGACCTATATTTTTAAAGACTTCATTTTTTATAACAGCATTATTATCAAAACCAACATCTAACCAATGTTTTCCTAAACTATCAGTAATAGAAAAAACATTTGGTTTTTTATCAAAAGTACTTGGACAAAATTTATTTTTATTAAGCTCCGGTTTATAAGGTTTGGTATGGCCATAAACTAAACCTATTTTTGAATCATTTAATGTTGAAAGGGCTTCCATGGCCCAATTTTTATTAATCAAGCAATCATCATCAGTTAAGCCAACTGCAAAAGATGATATTTCTAGCAACCCACTATTGAGAGCTTTACTTCTTCCTCTGTTTTCTAAAGGTAAATGTAAAACTTTTTGCTCTTTATTCTTATAATTATTAGCCAAATTTTGAGTAGCCAAAATTACTTTTTGCAAAAGAGTCTGATCGATAACATCTTTCCAAATTCTTGAATATGGTTGATTAGGGCGATTGGTACAAACCAAAAGAGAAACTTTTTTTAGCATAAGCTCAATAAATCTTTAATTTCTTTTGGTAAATATTTTTTTGAAATATCTCTAATATCTTGATAGCTTGGTGACATTTTTTCAATTATTTTTTTGTTACAAAGAATTATTCTTGTATCTGAATTAGTCATTTTAAAAATTGACTCTTCAATTGGCTGTCTTCTTCTCATTGTTGATCTAAATTTAGCTTTATCAATAAAAACTAAAACAGTATCAACATTTTTAATTCTAGTAATTAAGATTGTTAAAATTGGTTTTTCTATAAAGAACCACAGTCTTTTATCAAAAAAGTTTTGCCATATAAGGCTATCTTTTACTTGATAGTAAAAATCTTTCAGATCAACTAAGTAACGCTGAATTCTTGTGGCTTGAGTCAATCTTTTTTCTACGCCACTAAAAAAAGTTTTATTTTTAACAGAACAATCACATTTAAGATGCTTGTCTAGTTTAGTAAAAATGTCAGTTCCGTATCTAATAAGAGGAAAATCAACTTTCCATAAAGGAGTAATAACTATTTCTCCTTCATTTGCCGGCTGTTTAGTCACAGGATCAATAATCTCAACTATTTGTTTTTGATCTATAAAATGATAGAAATTGCGATGCTTTTTGCAAGAAAAAGCAAAAGAAGCCAATTCGGTAGCGCCAATCGTGTCTATTAATTCTGCACCAAGAACATCTTTTGTCTCTAAATTCAATTTATTTACATCTGGAATTTTTACACCAGTCGTTATAATTAAACGTAAAGAAGTTTTCAATTTCCTAACTTTTACGTATTCCATCAAACGATAAACTACTGGTGGAATAGTAAAAATAACACTCACCTTGTAACGAACAATATCTTGAAAAATTTTAGCTTCGTCACCATCCAAAGGAACATATGAAGCTCCAAGAGCTAGAATTGACTGAGCTTGAACAATAGTAGAATTTTGAGAAAATTCCACAACACTACAAAGATCAGATTTTTTCACTCCAGCTAACTCAAATTTTCTTTTCTCAAAATCAATATAATTTTGATAATCATTGAGAGATAAGGGAAATAAAGCTTCTTCTCCATCAATATTTGCCATTGCTTTGATCAGGTAAATATTTTTATCAATTTTAACTGACTTTTTTTTATTCAAATTAAAATAAATTTCTTTATTTATGATTGGAAATTTCTGCAAATCGCTGAGAGATTTAATTTTTAACGGCATTAAAAATTTTCTTTATTTCTTTAAAATCAATTTGTTGGAAACTATCAGTTTTAGCATTTTTTGGATCTGGATGAGCTTCAATCATCAAACCATCCAATCCAGATGCTTTGACAGCCATAGACATTGGAAAGATAAGATCGGTTCTACCAGCGGCATGACTTACATCAACAATCACTTTGTAATTAGATTGCAATTTAGCTAAATAAGCAGTTTGTAAATCTAAAATATTTCTTGTGTCTGGAGAATAACCTCTAATTCCTCTTTCACAGAGAATTACATTTGGATTATATTTAGCAACATAGCCAGCTCCGCCAAGCCATTCTGCTAAAGAAGAAGACATTGATCTTTTTAAAATAACAGGTGTTTTATTTTCTGCTGTGGCTCGGCCAACTTCCTCAAGCAATGCATAGTTTTGAGCATTTCTTGAACCAATCCACAAATAATCTATGCCTGCTTTAATAGCTAGCTCGATAGTTCTAGAATCTTTAACTTCAGTAGCAGTTAAAATACCAGTTTTCTTTTTGGCCTCTGTCATCCAATCTAGTGCAATATCTCCAGCACCTTGCCAATCATTTGGGTTTGTTCTTGGCTTCCAAATACCAGCTCTCATGATTGGTACACCAATTTTACTCAAAGCTTTAGCTGTTTGCATGATTTGAGCAGAATTTTCTGCAGCACATGGACCAGCAATAAAAATAAAAGATTTAGAAGACATAAGATTTCAATTCCTTCAAAGTAAGTTGTCCAGCTGCTATCTTATTATTTGAAGCAACATAAGTCAAAAAAGAACCTAAAAGTGGTAAAAAGACTCTGGAAATTTTTCCAAATTCACCCATTCCTATGACTATTAACTTTTGTTCTTTTTGATTTGAAAGCAAAAGTTTGGCAAGAGTTTTCAAATCTTCTTCATTTTTAACTAAAGTAGCAATTTTAATTAAATCAGCTCCTTTTCTTCTGGCTGAAGTAATTATTTTTTTTAACTCATAATAAGAAGGAGTCTGCTCAAAATTATGATAACTAAGAATGTATTTTGATGATTTTTTATCAAGTTTTTTAATTAGAGGTGAATTTATTTCTAAATCGATAAAATCATATCCAATATCAATCGCTGCCTTTAATAAAGAAAAGAAATACTGGTCAC
>CAJBWJ010000016.1 GCA_903959355.1 uncultured bacterium | reverse complement strand
CAGTTTTGGCAATTGATGGTAAACCAGCTTTGGTGGGATTTTTACCAAGTTTAGAGAAAATTAAAGAAGTCATTGGAGGTAACACAAAAATCGAGGTAAAACACAAATGTAGCTGCGGAGGAATGTGTTAAATGATTGATATTTTTTTACCAATCCAATCGTTCGCCGATCTGATTACTTATCGTTTAATGACAATCACTCAGGGTTCTTACTGGGGCGATAGCGTCAATTTTTTTATCTATGATGTGATTAAAATTGGTTTGTTACTGTTAGTGATTAATTATGTAATGGCTATCACTCGCTATTATTTTCCAATGGAAAAAGTGCGTGATTTGCTAACTAAAAGACGCTGGTTCGGCTTGGATTATTTATTTGCAGTCTTGTTAGGAATGATGACGCCATTCTGTTCTTGCTCTTCAATTCCTTTATTTATTGGATTTCTCAGTGCTGGCATACCACTGGGCATTACCTTTGCTTTTTTGATTAGTTCACCATTGATTAACGAATCTTCGCTATTCCTATTTCCAGCTTTGTTTGGTTTGAGAACTACTATCCTTTACAACATAATTGGAATCGCCATTAGTATTGCTGGAGGGATGCTGATTCAACGACTGCATATGGAAAAATATGTAGAGCCAGCTCTACTTAAATTTAAAAACAAAAATACTCTGCTAAGTGAAAATAAAGGCGTAGAACCAACACTAAAAGAAAGATTGGCATTGTGGTGGAATGACGGCTTTGAGATTACCAAAAAAGTTTATCCTTATGTAATTTTAGGAGTAGCTATTGGTGCAATTATTCATGGTTTTATTCCACAAACTTTGATTGAAAAGTATCTGGGAATGAAAGCTTGGTGGAGTGTGCCTGCTGCAACACTACTAGGTGTGCCTCTTTATGCTAATTCAGTGAGCGTGATCCCTGTCATGGAGGCCTTGGTAGGCAAAGGTGTGCTAATTGGTACGGCTTTGGCCTTTATGACGGCAACAGTAACTTTATCGATTCCAGAAGCTTTGATTCTCAAGAAGGCAATGAAATGGCCAAAACTTATTTAGAACATATTTTAAAAACTGGGTCTGCTGAAGATAGACAAGCAATCATTAAATGCATTGAAACTAAATTAGTTTTAAAGAATAGGCAATTAATTAAAGCTTAATCTTTTTATGTTTTATGTTTTTTTGTTTTTAAATTATCCATTTGTTGATTTAGCTTATCTATTTCTATGTTTTTCAAAAAAATTTCTCTATCAGAAAGTCTTTTTTTTGCTTCCCATCCAGCACTTATCCCAGCTTCCCAATTCAATCTAGAAAAAACAATTCCACAAATAAAAATTGTAAACAAATATATATATAAGTTATTTCCAAATATAAAAGTATTTAATATCGAAACAAATATCGATAAAAAGTAAACAATAAAAAGAATTTTATCTGTAAGAAAACCGTATCTGAGTCTCACTTTTGATAAAAACATTAAATATTTGTCAAACTCTTTGATTTCATGGTCATAATAATCTGGCCAAAAAAAGTCGATTGTCTGCTTCCCCAATTATTTCGTCGATAAGTTTACCTTCATTTGGTGGAAAAAATAGCATATTTTAGTTATCAATCCTCAATTAAGCCAATTACCATCTTTATTTGATTTTCTAGACTTATTAAAGAAGCAAGTTTTAGAATTTTGATATTATTAAATCAAAATTAATTATAACTCGTTTTTTTTAAATATTTATATGTCAGCAACGTCGTTATAACGAGCAACTTTCATAGATACAGGCTGTAAAACAAGAATTGATCTTTTTCGATCAAAATAAGGTCGGTCACATCAGTCTAATACAAGAAAAGGATGGGTCTATCAAGATAATTTGTGATACTTGCGGAAGGGGCGGGACTCGAACCCGCGGTGCCCGAAGGCGTCAGTTTTCGAGGCTGATGCAATAGCCGCTATGCGACCCTTCCTTTTTTAAATTACTTTTTATCTACGCCGGAATAATGAGTTATTATACCCGCAAGTATGGTTAGGATGCCGCCAAAGATTTGAGCGAGAACAATTTGTTCTTTAAGTATTAGGACTGCGAGGATGGCGACAAAGACTGAGGTCATCATCGACATCATGGTCATATAGGAGGCGGTGGCGACTTTGAGGGTACGGTTGAGAAAGATCCATAGCAAAGCTGTAAAAATACCGCTGCCAATAACATAAGGATAGAAACGGAAATCGAAATAATTAGCATTGAAGACATTTTGAATTTGAGCTGGGTATAAAGGTGAAAGCAGGACAAAAAACAAAAGCACTGGAATGCCGGCGATTGGACGAAGGAATGAAACTACATCACCACTAACTTCGGTGTCTTTAATGGCTTTTCTGACCAAAATGTTACCAATGGACCAAGAGAAACAAGCCAAAACAATCAAGAGATCGCCAATTTTAGGGACGATGGGTTGGCCTTTGGTGGAGATTAAGTAACTACCAAAAACCATAATTAGCACTGCTATGGCCTTTGTCCAAGTCATTTTTTCTTTGAGAAAAATCCAAGCTAAAAGAATAGTTGTCACCAGAGCAAATTTAACCAAAAAACCAGCATTCACTGCCGAGGTCATAGCTACTCCAGAATTACTAAAAAATCCACCAAAACCAAAATGAATCGCATTGGCCAAAAGCAAACCTAGGAGAACTTTTTTCGGTAAAGAAATAATTTGTTTGTAGTGTTTAGGTAAAACGATGAGGCTTAGAAGAATTAAAGCCACAAAGGCTGATTGAAGGGTAAAAGGAATGGCTTTGGCACCAGCTGTAAAACCCATTTTACTAGTAAGGATTTGCAAAGCCCAAAATAAGGAAAGTAAAAAAACGTTGATAAAAGCTAATTTGGATTTACTCATGTCTTTTGTGCACCCAGTGCGATTCGAACGCACGATCTTTTGTTCCGCAAACAAACGCTCTATCCAGACTGAGCTATGGGTGCTTATTTGAATTTTAATTAAAGAACTAGGCTATTATATTTCGGACCCTGCTTTTTTGCACAAGCAAAAAACAGCTGGTACGAAAGATGCTGTGCATAGCCTAAAATGTTTATTTTTTAACCTTAAGATACTTTTTACCTTTTAACTTATCAGGCAGCAAACTAGTCTCTTTGCCAGGATACATTTCATATCCTTTACCGTAGCCAATTTCTTTGAGAAGTTTAGTGTCAGCATTTTTGAGATTGAGAGGAATATCGAGGTTGCCATAAGCCTGTACATCTGCTTGAGCAGCGCGCAAAGCATCATAGGAAGTACGATTCTTTGGTGCATTAGCCAAGTAAGTCACACCATGAGCAAGGTTGATGGCACATTCTGGATAGCCAATAATTTGACAGGCACTAAAAACAGCGTTGGCAACAACTAAGGCAGTTGGCGCAGCTAAGCCAATATCTTCTGAAGCAAAGATGACCATGCGGCGAGCAATGAAAAGTGGATCCTCGCCGGCTTCCACCATTCTAGCCAAATAATAAACAGCGGCATCGGCATTGCTAGCTCGCATGCTTTTGATAAAGGCACTAATAGTTTCATAGTGCTCGGCGCCCTTTTTATCGTAGCTTAGGTGTTTAGATTGCAAAGAATTTTTAAGTGATTCAAGCTCTAAGTTCGCATAGAGCGTAAAAGTGTTGTCTACTAGGGTCAATAATTTACGCGCATCACCAGCGCTGTAATTAAGTAGAAACTCTTCGCTTTTAACTGGTACAGCTATTTTTTTGGCTTTCTTATTTATTAATTTCAGAGTTTCATGAATTTTTTTGACTGCCATTTTTAATACTTTTTTCATCTCTTCTTCACTAAGAGCCTTAAAAATAAAAACTCGCATGCGTGAAAGAAGTGGCGAAATAATTTCAAAGGAAGGATTCTCGGTGGTCGCCCCAATCAAGATCAAAATTCCCTCTTCTACAAAAGGCAGAAGATAATCTTGCTGAGCTTTATTGAAACGGTGGATTTCATCTACAAAAAGAATTGGAGAACGATAATCTTCTAGTAAGCCTTTTTGCTTGCGACCATCTTCAACGATTTTGCGAATATCAGCTTTACCAGCAGAAACAGCAGAGATCTCAATGAACTCTCGATCGCTTTCTTTGGCGATAATTCTAGCCAAAGTAGTCTTGCCTACTCCTGGAGGACCCCAAAAAATCATCGAAAAAACAGCTTGCAGATCCATAGCCGCCCTGATTGGTCTACCAACACCAACTAGATGTTCTTGGCCAACAAAATCATTTAGAGATTCTGGACGAATAAGTGCAGCCAAAGGCTTAGAAAGATCAGACATTGAGACTAATTTTACCCGAAAACAAGACTGGTTGCAAAAGCGCTTCTTAGAAAAAATCTTTAGCGAGCTTGTCTGTTACGAACGACTTTATTGAGAAATTTCTTACGCAATCTTAAACTCTTTGGAGTAGCCTCCAAAAGCTCGTCGTCTTCGATAAAATCGAGACATTGCTCAAGACTTAATTCAATACGAGTATCAAGTACAGTCAAGAAATCAGCATTAGAACGGAAGTTAGTAAGTTTTTTAGCCTTACAAACATTAACTTCCAAATCTTCTTGTTGATTGCGAAGACCGACAATTTGACCCTCATAAGCAGCATCGCCAGGATTAATAAAGGTTTTGCCACGCTCTTGAATAGTTTCTAGAGCATAAGCAGTAGCAGTACCCGACTCAGTAGCAATCAGAGCACCATTACGCATTTGAGGTAATTCGGCACTCAGAGGAGCATATTCGAGGAAACGAGAACTAAATAAGCCATTACCTCTGGTTTTAGTTAGAATTTGACTTCTAAAACCAAGGATATTACGACTACTTACTTCATAAACCATTCTAGTAGTACCTTTTTCGTTGGTAATACTATCGATTAAATTACCTTTGCGCTTACCCAATTCTTCAGTAATTACGCCCATATATTCTTTGGCAATTTCGATAGTCATTTCTTCATAAGGTTCCATTTTAACGCCATCAATTTCTTTAATGATAACTTGAGGCTTGGAAAGCTCCATCTCGTAACCTTCACGACGCATGGTTTCAATTAAGATGGCCAAGTGAAGTTCACCACGACCAGCCACATTGAAAGAACCACCCTCTAGACCTTCGATACGAAGACCAAGATTGGTTTTTTGTTCTTTACGAAGTCTTTCAGCAATTTGGCGAATGGTACAGAAGTCGCCTTCTTTACCTGCAAAAGGTGAAGTATTAGCGGAAACACGAATTTTTAAAGTTGGTTCAGTGATATTAATACTTGGGAAACCTTCTGTTTCTCCAAGAGCAGCTAAAGTTTGACCAATAGCAATATTTTCTGCACCAGTAATAGCAATAATATCACCAGCTTGACTAATCTCAGCTTCTTGGCGACCAAGACCGTCACTAGTCATTAAATGAGCGACAGACATCTCGCCAACTTTTTCATTTTCATTAAGGATAACGAGGCGTTGGCCTTTTTTGACAATACCTTGAGTGACTTTACCAATAGCATAAGTGCCTTTATAGGTATCAAAGTCTAGAGTAGAAACCTGCATTTTAAAAGGCATAGCTTCATTAGTTTTTGGAGCTGGAATAGTACGAATAATTTCTTCAAAAATTGGACGCAAGTTGCCAGGATGTTTTGCAATTGCTTCAGCATCACCGACTTCATTTTCTGGAAGATCATCCCAGACTTTACCATCACGACCGACAGCATAGAGAATTGGGAACATTAATTGAGAATCGTCATGAGCAAGATTTAAGAAAAGTTCTTCAACTTGATTGAGAACTCTTTCTGGCTCAGCATCACGACGATCAATTTTATTAACAATTACAATCATTTTGAGATGTTGTTTAAGAGCTTGTTCTAATACAAAACGAGTTTGAGGAAGTGGACCTTCAGCAGCATCAACTAATAGAACAGCACCATCAGCCATACTAATGACGCGTTCAACTTCACCTGCAAAATCAGCATGCCCTGGGGTATCGATAATATTAATTTTATAATCTTCACCAGCTTCACTCTTATAGAAAACAGCAGTGTTTTTGGCGAGAATGGTAATACCTTTTTCTCTTTCCAAATCGTTACTATCTAGGATAGTATTTTGTTTCATTTCAGCTTGGTTTTCACGGAAAGCATGAGTTTGTTTTAACATTCCGTCGATCAGGGTAGTTTTACCGTGGTCAACGTGGGCGATAATGGCGATGTTTCTGATTTGCATAAAGAAGGAATTATACTAGATTGGCGTTAAAATAGCTATAACGACACTTGTGAAACACAAGGAGGTATGAAATTATTAAATCTCTCATCTCATGATAGAAAATACTCAAAAAGAACAACTCAAAGAATATTGGCTGAAAGAAGAATCAAAAGATCAAAGACCAATAGATAGAAAGGAAGCAATTGGCCAACTCCAATTAGAAGGATGGCTACAATATGCGGCCATAGCCAAGCAACTCTTCGCATCTTTAGCTAAATTTCAAGAAGGTGCTGATTTTACCGAATATCAAAACCTAAAACAAAAAATTAAGGCTGGAGAACTAGCCGTTATCAATAACGAACCACTTCTAAGGATATTAGCTGAACTTGAGAAAGAGGAAGAAAAAATAACAAAACTCTTGGCCACAGCTCAAGAAAAAGTTAATAAAGGAGTTGAAGAAGATGGGAAAGAATCACAAAAAGACTTAGTTCACCAACTTTATTTTATGGAAACAGGTGATTTTTGGTCAGTCACTCGTAAAATGGAACTCACTAAAAACCCACTAGTTATAATTATCACTCTTTTAAAAGACTCAGGAATTGACAGTGTCTTTGATAATATTTATGGCCAAAAAAGTGGAGCTATTGGTTTTTTTGGCAAAAAAGATTTTGGCATAGAAGGCAGTCAAGTTTCATTAATTGTAAACAAATTAGGAAATATAAGAACTTTAAGGCACGAACTAAATCATGCTCTTTTTGAGCTCTTGGCAAATGCATTGAAACCAAAAGCTGAAATTTTAGGAATAAAAAAAAACGCTTGGCCAGAACCAGTTGAGTTCCCTCAAAGAGTTAAGGAAAATTTTCTTGAAGACGTTCGACAATATTCTGATGAGTTAAAGAAGCCAAATTCACCGCTCATGACTTGGTGCCTTGATATGGCAAAGAACGAACTCCTCGCTAAATTTACAGGCAATGGTGTTTTTAGTGACTCTTATATGAGAAAAGAAACACCTATACTTGGAAATGCAGAATCATATGATTATGCAACTCAATGGATATATTACCAAGCTTCATTGAGTATAAATGGAAATTTTGGCAACAGATCAGTAATGATGTATAGACTAGTCCCAGAATACATGGGAATCATAAAACCAATAATAGAAAAGGCGGATGAATTGATAAAACTCAGTAGCGACATTCCTGGATATATTGAAATGCTCCCATGGGTACTCATTCAGATCCCAATCAGCCAATGGCTTGAAAAAATAAATGACATTTTAATACCAGATGTTCAATATCGAAAAAAATATTTAGATAGTCATCCTTCAGCAGTAAAACTAATGAGTCCAACTGTTTCTGGCTTTAGATACTATAGAGCTGGGTTCATTGACTAATGTAAAATTGACAATTTCCTCTGGAGAATTGAGTAAATAATTTGGCTTTTTGGCTTTTAGGAGCTCCGGAGCGTTGAAGCCCCAAGTGACGGCTGCTACTTTGACACCAACTTTCTGGCAGGCTTCAATGTCACGCACTTCATCACCGAAATATAAAATGTCGACCTTGTTTAATTTATGTTTTTTAATTAAAGCGCTAAAAATCTTATCTTTGCCAAAAATATTCTTGCCAGCATAAATGAAATCAAATAAATCATCACAATTTTGCTTTTTGAGGAAAATCTCGACATTTTCTTTATTATTGGAAGTTAAAATTCCCAATTGATGTTGCTTGGCTAATTTAATAAGAACAGTCTTCATTCCTGGGAAAAAAACGAGATTGACAGCTTCTTTGCTTAAATTTTTATTGACGGTGTAAATAAGTCTAGTCAATTTTAGAGGACCAATTTTGAACTTAGCCATGAGATCTTTGGCTGATAATTGTTTGAGAGAGGCTAAATCAGATTCTGCAATGATTGGTAGATTGAATTCTTTAGCCACTTGATTAAAACCATGGATATAAGTGGCCATACTATCGACCAATGTGCCATCAAAATCAAAGATTAGAGTTTTGAGAGCTTGCTGAGTTTTCATAAAGGCCCACTAATTTTTTCAGGTCAATTACTTCTTCTTCAGTTAATTTGCGGACATTGCCAACAATTAAACCAGTCATACTTAGATTGCCAATCTTGACGCGGAGAAGCTTAGTCACTTCCCAACCGACTTTGGCACAGACACGACGGATTTCTCTTTTAACACCCTGATGAATACCAATTTTAAGGGTGAAGTCGCGGCCTTCTTTTTCCAGCAACTCTAGGGTGTCGAAAGAAGTTTTGCCTTCAGCTAAACGCACTCCACGAAGTAACCTTTCGACTTTGCCTTCAGAAAAAATACCATTCACAGTGACTTTGTAAACTTTTCTAACTTCATATTTTGGATGAGTTAAGCGATTGGCTAATTCGCCATCGTTGGTCATAAGCAGCAAACCTTCTGATTCTAAATCGAGACGGCCAACTGGATAAACTCTGGTTTTAGCTTTGGTTTTGACATAATCAAAAACAGTTTTACGGCCAGCTTCATCACTAACGGTAGAAACAACATTACGAGGTTTATTAAGCAACCAATATTCAAAATCTTCACGATCGTCACTGGTTAGTTTTTTACCTTCAAACATAACCTGATCTTTTTCTGGATCAACTTTGTCGCCAAGCTTAGCTTTTTTTTGATTAAGCAAAACTCTGCCTTCATCAATTAATTGATCAGCCTTGCGGCGTGAGGCAATACCAAGGTCAGCTAAAAATTTATTTAAACGAATTTGCATATTTTATTTTTCTATAGGTCTATTATAACGGTTGAATGGGCAAAAACCTAATTATCACTTAGTCGCCTAAGATAATTAGCTCTTCTTCTGCTCTCGTCACTGCCGTATAAAGCCAACGGCGCCAGTCCAAATCTGACATTTGTTTAAAGCGTTCTTCGAATAAAATCACTCTTCTAGCCTGACTACCTTGGGCTTTGTGGACTGTCAGGGCGTAGGCAAAATCAAAAAGTTCAGCCTGGAGTGTTAGGGTTCTTGTTTCTTTGGTAAAGTTGAGAGCAGTGCTAGAACCGAATTGCTTTTTGACCGCTAAACCTTCAAATTCTTGCTCTTCGTCATCAAATAAGATTTTCAATTCATAGAAATTATCATTGACGCTACTAATGGTCTGGATGGTGCCGAGCATGCCGTTGAAGATGGCTTTTTGTTGTTTATTACGCAAACATATTACTCGATCCCCTGCCATTGGTAATGGAGAATCGTGGCCAAGTAAATTGCGCAAGTAATTATTGAGCTTAATGCGGGTGTTATTGTAACCACAGAGAATGAGAGTATCTTGATTGGAACTTTGTAGATAACTCTCAATGATTTCTTGTGATTCTGGATCGTTTTTATCTAATTTACGGACTCCTTGACCATAATTGCCGATTTTAATGTGACCAGTTTTACGGGCTTCAATAGAAAGCTTAATAATTGGATTATCAGTCACTTGGCGATGAATTTCTTCTAATTTTAGCTCTGGCGTTTCCATCAGATTAAATTGACCATTCACTGGTGGCAATTGACCATGATCGCCAACTGCTAGGACCGGCACATCATAAGATAATAAATCCAACCAAATTTTTTGATCGACCATGGAGGCTTCATCGATGATAATCAAATCAGTCTTAATTTCTTCTTTGCGTTTCCAACCAATGATGTCATGACTTTCATTTTCAATGATCGAATAGATAAGTGAATGGATGGTGCCAACGCTATCGCCCTTATACAAAACTTCATTTTCTTTGAGATAAGTCTTAAGCACTCTAGCCGCTTTACCAGTAAAAGCTGCAAAAGACACCTTGAGCTTCGGATCTTGTTGATAGAGAACTTTACGCAAAATTGCGATCAGAGTAGTTTTGCCGGTACCGGCATAACCACCGAGAGTTAGCGATTGCTTACTACCAGATTTAGTCGCGAACCAAGCCAGAATTTCTTTAAGCGCTAGTTTTTTATCTTTGGAAATATCCATAATTTGTTTTATTTGCGGCGATTTACTCAATGAACATCGCGTCACCAAAACTGAAAAACCTGTAGTCATTTTCTAAAGCATGAGTGTAAGCCTGACCGACACTAGTTTCTAAAAAAGTAGTGAATTCGGCAGTGGTGTTTGGAGCAGTGCAAAAAGCCGAGACTAACATCAACAAACTAGATTTAGGTAAATGAAAATTAGTAATTAAGGCATCAATAAAATTGAATTTATAAGGCGGATCGATAAAAATATTGGTTTCTTTGGCGCTGGCTTTAATAGTTTTTTTATCAGCGCTCATAAGTACTGCCGACTCGAGAGTTCTAGTGCTTGTGGTGCCAACAGCAATAATTCTTTTGCCGACTTTCTTAGCTTCGTTTAGGCGTGTCGCCGTGTCCTCATTAATCTCGTAGTACTCACTGTGAAGAGTTTTGTTTTTGATATTTTCACTAGTTAATTTGGCAAAAGTGCCAAGCCCCACATGAAGAGTGACTTTTTCAATTTGCACACCTTTGGCTTTAAGTTTAGTGAGAAGCTCTTCGGTGAAATGTAGGCCAGCGGTAGGGGCTGCCGCTGAACCTTCTTCTTTGGCATAAACTGTCTGATATTCTTCTTTGATTTCTTCTTCAGTTTGGGTGGGATGAATATATGGCGGCAGCGGTGTAAAACCGCAAAGATCAATTTCAGATAAAAGATTGGCAGCGCTCTGATTAAATTTAACTTGGATTTTGGCGCTTTCCTCATCTCTAAAAATCACCTGTGCTTGCAAAAAATCGCTAATATCCAAATCAGCCGAAAGACTGCCATCACTTTCTAAGAAACTTCTTCTTGGAAAGAAAAGTTGCTGCCCCATTTTAAGTCCTGGTTTAGAAATAGCGGCAAAAGTATCTAGATCAATTTGTTTGATAAGTAATAATTCGACTTTACCACCACTTTGTTTTTTACCAAGCAAACGAGCAGGAAAAACTTTGGTTTCATTAAGAACTAAAACATCGTTATCATTTAAAAGATTTTCTAAT
>CAJBWJ010000015.1 GCA_903959355.1 uncultured bacterium | reverse complement strand
GTCATGAGCGAAGAAGATCGTCAATTCATAGGCAAGGAATTTGCTAAAGAAAAAATTGATGTGGTGGCCAATGGAGTCGATACTAAATGGTTTGCAGAAAAAAAACGCCAACTATCTGATGTGCCAACTATACTTTCTGTTGGAACCTTTAAATGGCTACCGAATATTGAAGCTGTCGACTTTTTAGTAGAAAAAGTTTGGCCACTCATTAAAACTAAAGTTGCTAATGCTAATTTATTAATTGTAGGAAATGCTCCAACAGCCAAAGTTATTGGTTATGGAACAACTGATCCTCAAATTACTGTTACCGGCATGATTGAAGATATTCGCGATGCCTTTCAAAGTGCTCATGTTTTACTTGCACCAGTTTTTAGTGGCAAAGGCACTCGCTATAAGATTCTGGAAGCCATGGCTAGCGGAACACCCGTAGTTGCGAGTAAAATAGCCGTGGAGGGTCTAAACATTATTGATGGTCAACATGTCTTGACTAGCAATGATGCCAATACTCTTGCAGATTTGACAGTTAAAGTACTTAATGATAAAAATCTCTGGCAAAGACTTTCAGAGAATGGAAAAGAATTTGTAGCAAAAAATTATGATTGGGATTTAATCTCGCAGAAATTAGATAAAATTTATCAAGAAATAGGTAATTATGCAAAAAAATAAGAAGAGTATGGATTTAAGTATTATTGTTCTCAACTATAACGGTCAATTTTGGCTCAAGAAATTATTGCCGACTCTTAAAGAAAATTACATGGATAAGAGCAAATATAATGTTGAATTAATCGTCGTTGATAACGATAGTACTGACGATTCTGTCAAACTCATGCGTAAGGATTTTACTTGGGCTACCACCATTGAATCTGGTCATAATGGCGGCTTTGCCTTTGGCAATAATGTTGCCATCAAAGGCAATGAAGCTCGCTATGTCATGTTGCTTAATAGCGATACTGAATTTCTGACTGACGGACAATCAAATCTTGATCAAATTATTGAATATATGGATCAAAATAAAGAAGTTGCCATGGCTTCTCCAAGAGTAGAGTTGAGCGATGGCAGCCTAGATCCAGCTTCTCATCGTGGTGAACCAACTCCTTGGGCTAGTTTCACTTATTTTGCTAAATTAGAAAGTTTATTTCCTAAAGTTAAACTTTTTTCAGAATATCATCAGAGCTACAAAGATTTGAGTATTGTTCATGAAGTAGATGCTTGTACCGGAGCAGCCATGATCGTACGCAATAGTGCCATCAAAAAAGTTGGCATGCTCGATGAAGCATTCTTTATGTACGCCGAAGATTTAGATTGGTGCAAACGCTTTCGCGATGCTGGCTATAAGATTGTTTTTTATCCAAAAATTAAAATCATTCATCACAAATATAAATCTGGAATTAAAAGTAGCAATAAAAAAACTTCCTCTATTACTCAACAATATTTTTATAAAACCATGTTGCAGTATTACGACAAGCATTACAAAGATAAATATCCTAAATTCTTGAGAGGAATAGTCAAATATTTCATCTTAATCAAAACAGATGGCCGATAAATTAATATTTAGAATTGGTTTCGATGCTCGACTAGCTGGTAATAAACATGCTGGTATAGGTCGATATAGTGAGAATCTCATTAAAAGACTCATTGAATTTTCGCTGCAAAAAAATAACAAAAAAGAAGTCAAGTTTGTTTTCTTTTTTTTCGATGCTGAACAAGCCAAAGAGGTGCTTGGTGAATATTTCAATTCGAAAAATATTGAAATTGTTATTACCAATGTTAAACATTATGGCCTAAGAGAACAGCTGGTTTTACCAAAATTTTATAACAAAGCAAAACTAGATTTACTTTATGTTCCACATTGGAACGTGCCAGTTTCCTATAAAGGCAAACTGATCATCACTATTCATGATTTGCTGTGGCATGAACAAAAAGGCACTAAAGCGACTACTCTTAAAGCTTGGCAATATTTGCTAAAGTACCTAGCCTATCAACAAATTAGTAGAAAAGCGGCCAAAAAAGCTGAAGTGATTTTTGTGCCAGCAGAAGCAATTAAAGAAACAGTTCTTAAATATTATCCTTTTGCTAAAAATAAAATTATTGTTAGCAAAGAGGGAATTGCCGCTCCATATGAAAATGTTCTAAAACAAAAAATTGAAATAAATCAAAGAATAAAAAAACAGCTGATCTATACCGGCTCACTTTATCCTCATAAAAATTTAAAATTAATTATTAAAAGTCTAAGCAAACTTCCAAAATATAGATTGCTGGTTGTTTCATCAAGAAATATTTTTCAAGACCAGATTATGGAACTAATTTCTCGTTACAAAGTTAAAAAACAAGTTAGTCTTTTAGGATTTGTTCCAGATCAAAAATTGATTGCTCTTTATCAAGAATCAATGGCTTTGGTGCAGCCATCTTTATCTGAAGGTTTTGGTCTAACCGGAATAGAAGCTATGGCTAGTCACACTCCAGTTTTGGCCTCAGACATTAAAGTTTTCAAAGAAATTTATCAAGATGCCGCTTTTTTCTTTGATCCAAAATCTTCTACTGATTTCATTAAATCTTTGGAAAATTTAGAAATGGCCAATCGTAAAAAAGTTATTGATCGAGGTCTCAAAGTGGCCGGTCAATATAGTTTTGATAAAATGGCCAAAGAAATTTGGCAACAGTTTTTAATGAAGCTATGAAATCCAAAATTGCCCTGATTTACGATCGAGCTAACACTGCTTATGGTGGAGCGGAGCAGGTGCTCTTAGCTCTTAAAAGGCTCTATCCAGATCTTGTTCTTTTCACCTCTGTTTACGACGCTAAAAAAGCCAAATGGGCCAAAGATTTTATTCTAAAAACTTCTTTTTTACAAAAATTTCCTTTTGCAAAAAAAATACATCGTTACTTGGCAGCTTTGATGCCTTTTGCTTTTGAATGCTTGGACTTGTCCAGTTATGACATTATTATTTCTGTAACTAGCGCAGAAGCTAAAGGAGTTGTCACCAGAAGAGATCAGTTGCATCTCTGCTATTTACTTAGTCCTCCAAGATATCTTTATCATTATCATGATCAATATTTAGAAAAAAATCAGCTTTTAAAATTACCAATTATTAGCAATTTGACGGGAATAGCTTTAAATTATCTAAAAAAATGGGATCAAATTGCCATTTATAGACCAGATGTAATTATTCCAATAGCAGAGGTAGTCAAAAAAAGAGCCAAAAAATATTATAAAAATCTACAAATAGAAAAAGTAATTTATCCACCAATTGATTCAACACTTCTTAATTACAAAACTCAAAAAAAAGGCCAAATTGAGGATAAGTATTTTTTACTTGTCAGCCGCCTAGTGCCTTACAAAAATATTGCTCCAGCCATTCTAGCTTGTCAAAAATTGGGCCACAAATTAATTATTGTGGGTGAAGGCCCAGAAGAAAATTCTCTAAAAGAAATGGCAAATAAATTGATTACTTTTCAAAAAAAGATCAGTAACGAAAAATTGGCCAACTTATATCAAAATTGCCAAGCCGTTCTGAGTCCTGGCCTAGATGACTTTGGTATTGCCGCTCTAGAAGCAAATCTTTTCGGCAAACCCATTATCATTAATCAACTCTCTGGAGCAGCAGAATTAATTGAAGATAATGTTCATGGAATTCATTTAACTTACCAAGAAGGCGACAGCACTGAAGAGATCACCGATAATTTAATTAAAAGTATTAAAAAACTAGAAAAAAGTAATTTTGATCCAAGAATACTAAGCAAAAATGCTTTAAAATATGATACAAATAGATTCGTCTTTAATTTTGACAGTGCACTAAAAACAGCTTATAAAGCAAAAAAAGAAGGAAGACTATGATTGATAAAAAACACATTTATGCCGTCCTTTTGGCTGGCGGTGGAGGCACTAGACTTTGGCCTAAATCAAGAACAGCAACTCCAAAACAATTTCTCAAACTAACTGGTTCAGAAAGTATGATGCAAATTGCTGCCGCTCGTATTAATAAATTAGTTGACTGGGCGAACATCATCGTTGTCACAAATAAAATTTATTTAGAAGAAGTTAAAAGACAACTTCCAGAGATAAAACCAGAAAACATCATTGCTGAACCAGAAAAAAGAGATACTGCTCCAGCAATGCTAATCGGAGCTCTTTATGCCAAGAGTAAAGATGAAGATGCGGTGGTTATTAACGCTGCTTCTGATCATGTGGTTGATAATATTCCAGAATTTATCAAGGTTATGAGCGCTGCCATAGAAACTGCTGCTGAAAACCCATATTTAGTAACTGTTGGCATCACCCCATCTTATCCAACTAGTGCTTTTGGCTACATCAAGGTTGGCCAGGATATTAAAAAAATAAAAAGAGATTTGATGCTTTTTGAAGTTGATAGCTTCACTGAAAAACCAAATTTAGCTACAGCCATCGCTTTTATTTCAACAGGAGCTTATTTTTGGAACGCCAACATGTATGTTTGGTCAGCTAAAGAACTTAAAGCTGCTTTTGCTAAATTTATGCCAGATATGCTCGAAGTTTGTAAAAATCTCGATCATCTAAGCAGTAAAGAATTTCATCAAGCTCTGCCAAAAGTTTATAAAGAAATTGAAAGTATTTCCATTGATTACGCCATTAGTGAAAAAGCTGACAACCTCGTCCTTATTCCTGGAGATTTTGGTTGGAATGATGTGGGAGACTGGAAAGTTGTTTATGATCTTGGAAAAAAGGATTTATCCGGCAATGTCACAATAGGTGACGAAAAAGAAACTCACACGCTGTCTGTTAATGCTCATAAGAATCTCATTCATACCGATGGTCGTTTAGTTGCTATTTGTGGAATTGATGATCTAATTATTATTGACACAGATGAGATACTAATGATCTGTCCAAAAAATAAAAGCCAAGACGTCAAGAAATTAGTCGAGAGACTTAAAGAAGAAAATAAAAAAGAATATTTATAAATATATGACCTACGATCAGAAAAAAAGAATTCTAGATTTGTTTGTAGCGACAAGTCTTATAGTCGCTTTTTTTCCATTTTGGATAATTATTCCTCTTTTAATCTTTTTTGATTCTGGTTGGCCAGTAATTTTTACTCACAAAAGAGTCGGCAAAGGCAATGTTGATTTTGAACTTTTCAAGTTTCGTTCCATGGTCCTTAATGCTGACGAAATTCTTCATCAAAAAAATCACAAACTGTTGAAACAATTCAAAAATGGTGACTGGAAAATTGCTGCCAAAGATGATCCTCGTATTACTCAGCTTGGCAGATTTTTGCGTGCTTTCACTATCGATGAATTCCCACAGCTATTCAATGTTCTAAAGGGTCAAATGAGTATGGTTGGTCCAAGAGCCTATGTTCGCAAAGAATTAGAAGAACAAGGAAAAAAATATCCAGAAACCAAAAAATACATTCCTTACATCGTTTCAGTTAAACCAGGCATTACCGGTCCATGGCAAACTAGTGGACGCAATGAAATTCCTTTTTCCAAAAGAGCTGAGATGGATGGTGAATATGCTAGAAACAAAAGCATTAAAAAGGACATCATGATTCTCATTCGCACTCCAAAAGCCATGCTTTCAAAATGGTAGCCTACGGCGTTTGCATCTGCTATACTTAATTCCTATGGACATGGAACAAGAAAAACTTCTCAGTCAATTCTCGGCTAATTCAATGGACAAAGACCCTGTTTTAGTTGAACAAACTCAAACAGAAGAAAAAGATATTGAACCAGCTAAAAACAAAAAAATGAAATTTATATTT
>CAJBWJ010000014.1 GCA_903959355.1 uncultured bacterium | reverse complement strand
TAGATATAACTGTCATTTTTAACCCCAACTGAAAAATGTCTGATATTATCCTCTGAATAAAATTTCATTTCAGAAAAAGAAACATAATCAAATCTTTTTTCTTGATGATCTTGCGGAATAAAAAAATCAGGAGAAGTTTTGCTCGTGTTTTCAGATTTTGGAAAAAATAGATAATAAATAATTGCACTAAACAATACAATGAAAAGAATTCTTAATCTCCAGCTTCTTTTTCTATTTTTAACTAAAGTTATGTTTTTCATATTTTTAAATATTTAAAATAGAATTCAGTACATAATCAGTATATACTTTTATCAGGAATTCAAAATAGTAGAACAAATTTTATGCAAAATAAATTAAATAAAATCTCAAGATTTTCTTTCATTATCTGGGCACTATGTGCTGTTTTAGTTGTAGGTATGTTTTTATATACAATTGGTTTTCGTGGAGAGCTACTTAACGAAACCAGCAGCACTCTTTCTTTAATAATTATCGGATTACTTGGGTTTTGTGTGCTAGCTTTTTTATCTGGAACTTTTTTTCTTACTTGGAATCTTTTATTAGGAGAATCAAAATCTAAATATTTAGTTAAAGGCTTATTAGCATTTTTTATCCAAGTTATTTTCCCATTCTATTATCTTTGTTCAATTATTTCTTCATACTTTAAATTAAAACCAAAATTTAAAGATAAACGTCATCTGAATTTTCTGAGTGGACTATTTGTTTTCCTTCCAATTTGGTTGGTTGGATATTTTTTGATGTTTAAATCAATTCAAGAATTGGCTGGTCTAGGAGCAGAGTTTGCACCAGTTATGGCTTCAGAATCCATGGCTCCAACAATTCCAGGTGGAACAGGTTATAGATATTATGATTACAAAAATATTTGGTATCGTCTCAATAGTCCAAAAAAATACCAATTCAAACATGGAGATATCATTTCTTTTTCCACTCCAAATACACGCAAAATAATCGCAGATAACAATTTAGAAAACTATAATTTTATTAAGCGAGTGATTGCATTGCCTGGAGATAAAGTAATGATTACAGGAGGGATAGTTTTTCTAAATGGCAAACCTTTAGACGAACCATACACATTAGAAGCTAATAAAACTACTACTGGAGATATAATAGATAAAGATAAAAAAATTCTAGCAAAGGGATTTTTATATGAATGTGAAGAAATCATAGTTCCAGATAAATCCATGTTTGTGCTGGGCGACAATCGTCAAAACAGCGATGACTCTAGAATTATTGGCTTTGTTGGGTTTGATGATGTAACAGTTTATTTTCCATTTGAAGAACAAAAAATAGAATACTACGAGGGGGTTAATCGATTTAAACATGATGAAAAATGGCGAACAGAGGGCAATTTTGATGAAAGTACAATTAATCAAGCTCTAGAGCATTGTGAATAAAAAGTTCCAACTTCATCCCATGCTCTCCGCCATTTTATTTGTTAGATTTGTTTTTCAATAATCTGTCCTTCATAATAAGAATCGATGTCTGCCCCAGTCAAAAATCATTCTGATGATCATGTAAAACTATCTGAATTAGCTTCCACTGCTATAGCTGGCAATGATATTTTATCTTCATGTCTATATGTATCAGGCATTGCCATTTTGTTCGCTGGAGCTTATGCACCTTTCGTTTTCTTTGCCATTGTCATGGTGCTGTTTTTTTACAAACATGTTTACACTGAAGTTGTTGAAGCTCTACCTCTTAATGGTGGTGCGTATAACTGTCTACTTAATGCCACCAGCAAATCACCAGCTGCTATCGCTGGAGCGATGACCATTCTTTCTTATGTTGCTACCAGCGTCATCTCAGCCAAAACTGCCAGTGAATATTTACACACTGTTCTGTCCGGTGTGCCCGTAATTCCACTCACAGCTGCTATCATAATTTTCTTTGCTATTTTGACAATTTCTGGAGTCAAAGATAGCGCTAAAGTCGCTCAAGTAATTTTCGGAGTTCATCTCTTAACAATGTTTCTCTTTATTAGTCTGGGTGTAATTGCCATAATTAATCATGGCTGGGGTTTAATTCCGGAAAACTTCGCTGCTACTACTACACTTTTTCAACAGCAAGGAGCTCTTAAATTATTATTTTTTGCTTTTGCGGCTTCACTGCTTGGAGTTTCTGGTTTTGAAAGTAGCGCTAATTTTGTTGAAGAACAGCAGCCAGGAGTTTTTCGTAAAACTCTACGCAACATGCTAATGGGCGTTTGGTTTTTCAATCCTTTAATTACTTTTGTTGTTTTAGCTAGTTTAAGTTTGCCAGCCATTGCCGGATCAAAAGATTTTGTATTAGCAGAAGCGGCTAATATTCTCGGCGGTAAAGGCTTGCAATATTTAATAGTGATCGATGCATTTTTAGTTTTGTCAGGTGCAGTGCTAGCTAGTTTCGTCGGAGCAACTGGTCTTTTATATAGAATGACTCTAGATCATTGTTTACCTAGTTCTATTCTTTTACCAAAACTGAAATCTAGAAATCAAAATGCCAACCGCATCATCATTGCTTTTGCTTTACTTTGTTTATCAATTCTTGCGATGACCGGCGGCAAACTTTTAGCTTTGGCCGGAGTTTACACCATTAGCTTCTTAGGAGTAATGACTTTCTTTGCCATCGGTAATTTAATTTTGCGTGAGACCCGTCCTGATCTTAAAAGAACCTATCGAGGTCCGTTAATTTATGTAATTTTAGCGGCCTTAGCTACCATTGGCGGCATCGTTGGTAATATTCTAATTGATCCAAAAAACGTTTTATATTTTGCTATTTATTTCGTGCCAGCTGTTTTTATAACTCAAAGTATGATTTATCGTGACTACATTTTGGAAGCAGTATTGAAGTACTCAAAACGCATTCCGTGGCTGAATCGACAAATGGGCGAATGGTTAAATCATGTTATTGAACCAAGAATTATTTTATTTGCTCATCATCCTCAAAAACTTTATGAGTCGCTAGAATATATTCGTAAAAATGAAACTAGTAGACGCATCACCGTAGTTTTCTGTCAAAAAGATGTGGAAGTTGCAAAAAAATGGACCAAAACTTTTTCAGAATATGTGACCTTTTTTAAAGAAGCCAAAGTTTTTAAAAAATTAAATATTGATCTGAATATAGAATCAGACTTATCGTTCGGACCAGAAGTGGTTAAGGCTTATTCTAGTCGTTATCGCGTTCCACGAAACAATATCTTTATCGGTTCTGTTCATGAAAAACACGAATTTACTTTTGAAGATCTAGGCGGCGTAAGAATTATCCAATAGCTCAAAGCTATCTCTCAGATTTATTGTCCATCCAAAGAATATTCCTTCATCATTTTATCTATTTCTTCTTGAGAAGGAATTTGGCCAGCTGGATCGACTCCAACACCAGCATCCTCGGCAGCTGCAGCTGGGTTATTGTTTTGAGTGCCTACGAGAGGAAGCTCTTTAATTGGCGAAGGCTTAGAAACGTTAACAGACTCGTATTTATATTCCATGGTACTGATAACATTGTTAAAAGTTGTTTCAGTTTTGCGAGCCAAATGTTCTTTAGTGTCTACCCAAGTATAAATGGTACTTTTCTGGTCACCTTCTTGTGTACCTATTATTTCATATTTATCACAAGTCAAACTACCGCAAGGTTCGGTAGCAACCTTTTTAATTTGCATGTTTTGATTCTCATCGCTATAAGTATTTTTGATTTCATTTATTGCTTCACTTGATGCAGATGAGGTATTTTGTTCATTGCCAACATTCATGGCATACCAAGAACCATCTAGATTTTTAAAATAAGTAATTTTATCAAAAATAATCATAGTAGATTCAATTTTGCCGTCTCTGTAACTACTGATTTCCATGTTGCCAGCTTTATCAAGTTTCATTTCACTAGTGCTTAAACCATAATTTTTGATATTAGTAGAAGTAGAAATAATTACTCCAGTTTCCATAGCTTTGGCTTGAGCAGCCATATAATCACAAAAATCTTTATCATATTTACAATTTGCCAACATTTCTTTTACAGCTGCTTTTTGTTCTTTGGTTTTAGTCAATTTTGGCTTATCTTTTTGACTAAAGAAGTAAGCGCCAGCGGCAACCGCTACGATTAAAAAAAATATTATTAAAATAAGAGGAAGTTTCTTTTTCATAATTCTATTCGCTATTGTAACATTTTTTAATGTTAAAATAACTGCTTATGTCTAATCAAATCTATCAAGAATCAGTTGAAATTCACCGCAAAAATATTGGCAAATTAGGAACCATTGCTCTCTTGCCAGTTAAAAATAAAAGAGACCTTTCTCTTCTTTATACTCCAGGAGTTGCAGAACCTTGCCGTGTCATTGCCAAAGATAAAGAAGAATCATTTCAACTAACTTCCAGAGGCCGCACTGTTGCTGTAATTTCTGATGGTTCAGCGGTTCTGGGTCTGGGTAATATTGGACCAGAAGCATCTCTACCTGTTATGGAAGGTAAAGCTTTGCTCATGAAAGAATTTGCCGGCATTGACGCTGTGCCAATCGCGATCAGTACTCAGGAACCAAAAGAGATTATCAATTTCATTCGTCAAATCGCTCCTTCTTTTGTTGGTATTAATATTGAAGATATTTCTGCCCCACGCTGTTTTGAAATAGAAGCAGCCACACAAGATCTAGGCATTACTGTTTTTCATGACGATCAACATGGTACAGCTATTGTTGTAACCGCAGCTCTATATAACGCTGCTCGCGTAGTTGGCAAAAAATTTGAAGATCTGAAAGTTGTAGTTGTTGGCGCTGGCGCAGCTGGCACCGCTATTGCATTGATGTTGCTTGGTGCAGAAATGAATCAGACTGGTTGCCAAAAAGTTTCAGGAGTGGCTAGTGTTAAAGATTTAATTTTGGTTGACAGCAAAGGTGCAATCCACAACGGTCGCACAGATTTAGATATTTATAAAAAAGATATCGCGGCTTATTCAAACAAAGAACAAAAAAGTGGTTCTCTAGCTGAAATCATTCATGGAGCTGATGTCGTCATTGGTGTTTCTAGAGCCGGACTCATCAGTCAAGAAATGGTGAACAGTATGGCCAAAGATGCCATAGTTTTTGCCATGGCCAATCCAGAACCAGAAATTATGCCTGACTTAGCCAAAGCAGCTGGGGCAATGGTGGTCGCTACAGGTCGCAGTGATTTTAATAATCAAATTAACAACGTCTTAGCTTTTCCTGGAGTATTTCGCGCTGTAGTTGATGGCCGCTTGCCAAGAATTACCACCAAGATGAAACATGCGGCAGCTATGGCAATCGCAAGCTTAGTCGCAAATCCTACAACTGAGAAAGTTATCCCAGAACCTTTTGAGCCAAATATTGCCAAGGTTGTAAGTGAAGCGATTCTAAAAGCAAGATAAATTTTAGATTATCTTTTCCCAGCTAAATTCTGCTCTGCCAAAGTGGCCATAAGCTGCTGTTTTAGCAAAAACTGGTTTACGTAAATCAAGTTTTTTGATGATATTTTTGACAGACATATCAAGTAAACCTAAGGCATATTCTTTAATTTCTACCTCACTAACTTTACCAGTGCCAAAAGTTTCCACGTTGAAAGAAACTGGTTTAGCCTGACCAATCACATAACCAACACGTAATTCACAACGATCGGCCATACCACTAGCCACAATATTTTTAGCTAAAAAACGACAGGCATAAGCAGCCGAGCGATCAACTTTACTTGGATCTTTGCCAGAAAAACAACCACCGCCATGTCTGCCCATACCGCCATAAGTGTCGACAATGATCTTGCGACCAGTCACACCAGTATCTGAAGTAGGGCCACCAATTTCCCAAACTCCAGTACCATTGATAATTAATTCGATGTCTTTTTTAACTAAAACTTGCTTTGGCAAATATTTCTTTACGGCTGGCACAATTATTTTTTCCCAAAGATCCGTCTCCAATTGCTCCACGCTAATCGCTGGATCATAAGGCACCGCAATAATTATGGTAGAAACTTTTTTTGGCACACCTTTGACATAATCAATGACGACTTGAGCTTTACCATCTGGTCTTAGATAAGAAATTAAACTAGATTCGCGAGCCTCGTCTAAATTACGCACTAATTGATGTGAAAGCATTAGCGGCATTGGCATTAGCTCTGGAGTTTCATTGCAAGCATAACCAAACATAATACCTTGATCACCAGCACCACCATCGTCCACACCTACAGAAATATCTGGAGATTGTTCATGAATGTAGACTTCAATGTCTGCCTGATCAGAAAAACCCCAGTCAGGATTTGTATAGCCAAGTCTTTTAATGGTTTGACGAGCAATTTTCTTGTAGTCAATTTTTTTTGCACAAGTAATTTCTCCAGCCAAAACTACTTTATTAGTAGTAACAAGAGTTTCCACCGCCACACGACTTTTTGGATCAGCTGCCAAACAAGCATCGACAATGCTGTCTGAGATTTGGTCACAAATTTTATCAGGATGCCCAGCAGCCACTGATTCTGAAGTGAATTGATCAAACATATTTTCCCCTTTAGCCTTGCGGCTCACAGATTAACCTGATTAATAATTGTGGGGAGAAATAAAAAAACACTCCGCAAAGAGTGTTTGAATTTTTCTCAAACGAGCGAATCTCCCTCTTGCGAGCTAGAATTAGCACCGCGCTTTTCACAAAGTCGGTTGCTGGATGGGTCATAGGGCTAGTTCCCTCGCCATCTCTCTTGATTTAATTTGTTAATCTAGGAGCTAGTATACAAATAGAAGGCTATTTTGTCTATAGTTTATGACAAAAATACTAGTAAACTGTAAATTATAAAATGAAAAAATTGCTATTATTTGCCACCTGTCTATATCTGTTACTTGCCTCTCTAACTTACCATCCTGACAACAAACTTGTTCTCAATTGGGCTAGTCAGAACAATGGTAAAGTTTGGAATATTTGGAGTTACGGTGAAAAAAATCTCCAAAAAGTTGGACAATTTAATTATCCACCTCTCCATTTCTACTTAGACAAAATTCAATATGCTGTAGCCAAACCAATTGGCGGCCCAGGTTTCTATGAATGGCTATCTTCACCTAATAGCACCGATCACAACCAAGTCAATTTAGCTCGTTATTCATTTGCTATTAAAACACCGCTTATTTTATTTGCTTTATTAGCGGCTTACCTTTTATTTTTAATTGCCAAACAATTTAAAGCTAGTGACAAACAAGCTTTAATAATCAGCGCCCTTTGGTTGTTTAATCCTGTAATTATTTATAGTGTTCCCGTGATGGGGCAAAACGATGTAATGGCGATTGTATTCTTTCTAGCAGGCTGGTATTACCTAAATAAACAAAAGACTTTTTCTTCTAGCTTATTTTTTGGCCTCGGTGCTTCAATTAAAATGTTCCCATTATTATGGCTGCCATTTCTACTATTTGTTGACAATCGTTTAACAGTTAAAAATAGAATTAAAATATTTATTTATAGTGTTTCTATTTATGTGCTAACACTATTACCTTTTATAAGTAACAGTGTTTTTCGTGCCAATGCTTTTAATAGTGGAATTGACCGCTTATTTATTGCTCGTCTCAATCTAGGTTTTAGCGATGAGATTCTCATTGTACCAATATTATTGATGATACTTGTATTTATTACTTGGAATAATCTTGATAAAGTCAAAAAAACAGCAATTATAGGAATACAGAGTAATTTATTACTTCTTTTTAATATTTTATTATTATTCTTTAACCATTTTCATCCACAGTGGTTTAGTTGGCTAATTCCGTTCTGGGCTATTTGGCTAGTAATTTGCGAAAAAAAACAATTCAAAAATAGATTAATTATTAGCATTTCTGTATTTTTTGCTTGGCTGTTAATTATATTATTATTTAATGACTCAGCACTCACATTTGGTCTACTAACCAGCCTTAATCCAAATCTTGCAGTTTTGCCAACATTGCGTGATTTATTATTAAATCGTCACTATCAAGTTGAGTTATGGAATAATTATGCTCATACTTGGCTATCCGGAATCGCTCTCATATTTTTAATTATTTGGGCCAAAAATAAAACATTTGCTGAAGAAATTGGTTCTTTTGTAGATCAATACAAATTATTTAAATACAAAAAAATTGTTTATTATTTAATAAGCTTAATATCTGGAGTTGTTATAACTTTCAGCATTATTTTTCTAGCCAAAATAATTCCTGCTCCAATAACTGGGCCCAGTCCATATATTGTTGAATATCCATTTTTTACTAAAAGTGTTAGTAGAAAAATTACAACTCAATATGACGGATTAAATCGAATTGATCTTTATTTTTCTAATCAAGAATTGAAAAATAAAGATCCGTATTTATTAATTATTAACGATGAACAAAATTTAGAAATTTGGCGACAAGAATTTTCTGGCCTCAATGCTGGTTATGAGAGCAGCATACGTTTTGATTTGCCAATTCAAA
The DNA here is from genome assembly GCA_903959355.1 of uncultured bacterium. Taxonomy (GTDB): domain Bacteria; phylum Patescibacteriota; class Microgenomatia; order UBA1400; family PJMF01; genus UBA1364. Next base: position 12,918 of record CAJBWJ010000014.1, on the reverse strand, counting down.
CTCAATCTAAAAATAAAATATATTCTATTACTGTGACTCCTTTACTAGAAAGTGAAGAGCCACTTAGAATTGGCAGTTTAGAAAAAGATAACCCGCAAGCTTTTGCTATTCGCAGTCAATATAAAAAACCAAGTGGCTTAAGCTATCTAATTAAAGAATCCTTAGCTACGGCTAAACAAACTTTTCAGCAACTACCTGGTTTGTATTTAGCTCTACCGATATTATTGTGGCTAGCACTTTGATCGTAAAACCCAATTGACATAACCCTCTTACATATTCTAAAATGCGAATATGTATAGTAAGACTTTTGCCATTTATGCCGACACTCTCAAAGCTCTTGCTCATCCTCGTCGCTTAGAAATAATCTATTTACTCAAAGATCAGGAAATGTGCGTTGGCGAAATTTACGCTATGCTTGATTTACCTCAAGCCAATGTTAGTCAACATTTGATGATTTTGCGCGAAGCTAAGCTGGTAAAAACACATAAGACTGGCAAAACTATTTATTACAAGCTAGCTCACAAAAATATCTTTAAAGCTTGCTCGCTCATCAGAGACTTTTTGATTGAAGAAAATCAGGATGAAGCAGAATTCAAGCAATTAAAAAACTCCATAGATAACTTGCTGCCTATTACTCACGATCCAGTTTGTCAGATGCGCGTTTCTAGCAAAACCGCTCACTACCAATCAGAACATAGAGGTAAAAATTATTATTTTTGTGCTTCAGGATGTCTTAAAAAATTTAAGGAAAATCCAGATCAATATATTAAGGAAAACATATGAACCTTTGGACAATCTTTTTAACTGGTCTCACTACTGGTGGAGTTTCTTGTGCAGCTGTACAAGGAGGACTTTTGGCTAGCATTATTGCTAACCAAAAAAAACAAGAGTTAGAAGAAAAAGACAAAAATAAAAAAATCACACCAGAAACTTTGACTAAAATCGACCAACTAGATTGGTTGCCAGTCACCATGTTTCTTTCTAGTAAGTTTATCTCTCATGTTATCTTAGGATTTTTGCTTGGTGGACTTGGTTCAGTTTTTGCCATCAATCAAGGAGTGCAGATAACCCTACAAATTTTTACTGCTCTTTTTATGTTCGCTACAGCAATGAATTTCTTAGATGTGCATCCAATTTTTCGTCACCTTGCTTTTACCCCACCAAAATTTCTTAGAAAACTAGTCAAAAATTCTAGTCACAGTCAAGCCATATTCGCTCCAGCTGTTTTAGGTTTATTTAGTATTTTCATTCCATGTGGAGTCACTCAAAGCATAGAAGTTCTCGCTATCGCTAGTGGCAATCCAATCCAAGGAGCTTTAATTATGGGAACTTTTGTTCTTGGTACTTCTCCACTTTTTGCTTTGTTGGGCATTGTGACTGCCAAACTCACAGAAAACTGGAGAGAAATTTTCAATAAAACTGCTGCAGCCATTCTTATTGCTTTGGCAGTTTATAGTTTTAATGCCACTCTAATAGTACTTGATTCTCCAGTCACAATTGGAAAAATTAGTGAAAAAGTAACTTGGTTTTTTTCTGACGAGCGCTTTTCACAAAAAAAGACAGAAGCTCAAGCAGTTAAACAAGTTGGCGATCTGCAAAAAGTAACCATTGAAATTAAAAACAATGGTTATTATCCAAAATACTTCAAAGTAAAAAAGGATGTTCCAGTCGAATTAACTTTATCTAATGGAGGTGTTTATTCTTGCGCATCATCTTTTATTTTTAGAGAGTTTGATATCAGCAGCGTGGTAAAGGCCAATACTAAAGAAGCTTTTACTTTTACACCAAAAGAAAAAGGCAAGTTTACTTTTTCTTGCTCAATGGGCATGTATACTGGAGTAATGGAAGTTATTTAACAAAGGAAACAAAATATGTTTAATTTATTTAAGAAAAAAAATAAACAAGGCACTAAAGTTATTTTTAAATTGTCAGGTTTGCACTGCAGTAGTTGTGGCATTTCAATTGATAATGCACTTGAGGAAACAGAGGGAGTCATAGAATCTTCGACTAGCTACGCCAAAGCCGAATCAACTATTTATTTTGACTCGAGTAAAACTGACGAAAAAAAGCTCAAAAAAGTTATTCAAGACGCTGGTTATCAGGTTATTTGATTAGGACTATCTAATTAGCCAATTCAGGCTATAATAGTCACCAGTATTAATTGTCTTGGATTTTATAGTCCAAGAAAGAAGAGTCCATATTTATGTCAGATCAAAATGACAACATGGAAAACAAAAAAAAGATCTTCGTGGGTAACTTGCCTTTTAGCATGACCCAAGATGGTTTACAAAGTTTGTTTTCCGAATTTGGCGAAATCACCCAAGTCAGTTTAATCACTGATAGAATGACCGGCCGTTCCAAGGGTTTCGCTTTTGTAGAATTTGCCGATGAGAGTGCTGCTCAAGCTGCTATCGATAAGATGGCTGGCTTCAGACTTGAAGAGAGAGAGTTGGTTGTTAATATCGCTCGACCTCGTGAGCCAAGAAACGATAGTTTCCCAAGAAGAGACAATAATCGTTCCTTCGGTGGTGGTAGACCACAAAATAGAGATCGTAGATATTAATCTTTAGATCAAAATTTAGAAACGCCAGACGAAAGTCTGGCGTTTTTGTTTCACTTATTAAATAAACTAGTAAAAATTGATAAGATAAATTTTTTACTAAATTAATTGAAACTAATTTGTAAACTTTTCTGATATAATTTGACAGTTCTTTAGAATGCACAAAAGGAGGTGTCGCATAGTGGTCAATTGCACACGCTTGGAAAGCGTGAGCCTCACGGCTCCACGGGTTCGAATCCTGTCACCTCCGCATAAATTTTAAGCGCCCATTGGCGCTTTGAATTTATGTGAGTGGTATAAAAGAATTATTATTAATCCTGCCGTCAAGCGCGAAACGCGTGACTAATACCCGCAGGGTGAGTCACCTCCGCATTAGTATGAAACACTCTAATCACGATCAATATATGAGAGAAGCTTTAGAGCAAGCAAAACTTGCCAAAAAGCTAGGTGATCTTCCTTTTGGTGCAGTTATTGTTTTAGGTGGCCAAATTGTTGGAAAAGGCAAGTGTGAAGATGGAACAACTGGTGATGTAACTGAACATGCTGAGATAAATGCATTGAGACAGGCATGTAAAACACTAAAGACAAATGATCTTCGTAATTGCACAATTTACAGCACAAATGAACCATGCCCTATGTGTGCCTCAGCAATTTTTCAAGCAAAGATATCAAAAATAATTATTGGATTAACTAGAAATGATTTACCTCAGTTATTACGACAGAGAAAAATTCTCATGAGGGATTTAGCAATAGATTCTGGCTACGAGATCAATATAGAAACTGGCGTTTTAAAAGAAGAAATATTAGAACAGTTTGAAGACATAAAAAAATAATAAATTATTTTATGCCAACTACTTTTTACATCGTTCGTCACGGTCAATCAGAAGGCAATGTAAATGGTGATATCATGGGCGCCAATCCTCCATTAACTCAAATTGGATTAGAGCAAGCACAAGCCTTAGCAAAACTCCTAAAACCAATAAAAATCGATCAAATCTTTGCCTCAGATCTAACTAGAGCTAAACAAACAGCTCAAGTTATTGCCAAAAGCAAAAATCTAAAAGTAACTGAATATTCACAGATCAGAGAACGCTTCTTTGGCAGCTTAGATGGACAAAAAGATGCTGAAGTTTTTGCAAAATATCAGAAACAAGTCGAAGAATTCAGAGAAAAATCTCTGATAGATCAAATGAATTGGAAAATAGTCGAAGACATGGAATCTCTAAATGAAGTTATAAGGAGAATTCTGCCATTCTTTAATGAAGTAGCTAAGATCGATAAAAATCAAACCATATTGGCAGTCACTCACGCTAATGTCATCATGTCTTTACTAGGCCATTTTGGTTTTATAAATTCTTTCAGAGAATTACCTTACGGCTGTATTCAAAATACTTCCTATATAAAAATAGAAAAAACCAAAAACTCAATCAAAATTATTGAAACATTTGGCATCAATAAAGTAGAAGCCAAATAAACAATTTTATCCTCTGGTAATGTGAGCTACTCCTTCTCCTTGAGCTGCATTGGATGCTGCTACAAATTGTGCTTTCTTTTGGAATTCAGTGATGTTTTTGGCACCAACGTAAGACATGGCGCTACGCAATCCACCAACTAAATCATTAATGATCCATTCCGCCGAACCTTTATATGGCACCATGGTCATGATGCCTTCAGCACTACGAAATTCTCCAAGTTTAGAACCATTGTCTTTCATATAATCTTCAGATGCTTGACCACGAGCCTTTTTAACTCCACCAACCACTTCTCCAGGAGCCTCCTCTGTACCAGCTAGCATTGAACCAATCATAATCACTCTAGCTCCAGCAGCAATGGCTTTAGCAAAATCTGCAGGTTTACGCACTCCACCGTCAGCAATAATTTCCAAGTCAGAAGAGACAGTTTCAAAAACTGCTGACAATTGAGGAAATCCAGCTCCAGCGACTAAGCGAGTGATACACATACCGCCGCCGCCAACTCCGACCCTAGCAATTTTCAAACCAGCATCCTTGTAAGTCATCGCCTGATCGTAACTTACGATATTACCAGCAATAACAGTCATTTTTAGTTTATTTTGAATTTCAGAAGCTGCATCAATAATGCTTTGCATGCCACCATGCGCCACATCAAGTAACAAAACTTTGGCACCTAATTTTTTAAAGGCCTTGGCGTCCTCTAAAGAATTTTTAAGACCGATGGAATAAACAGCTTCAATTTTAGCTTTTTGCAAACGCTCACAAGCGGCAAGAGCTTCATTTAAGAAAACTCTGGGCATAAAAGTTAAACCACCTAAACGACTCATTAATTGAGCCATTTTTTCGCCACTGACTGTATCCATCGGAGCAGTGACGATCGGCTTTTGTAGGGTAAATGGTCCAAATTTAACAGATATGTCAGTTTCTTTTCTAGAGCCAACCTCCGTTCTTGCCTGAGGAACTAAAAGCACGTCATCATAAGTCAAACTAGCTGGATGGATATTACTAAGATTTGGCCATTTTTCTGTTTTTCCAAGAGCCTGATAAAAAGTTAAAGACATTTTTAAATTCTTTCTTTATTAATTAATAATATTTAATGGTCTGATCTCTTTTTGGACCAACACTGACCATCAACAATTTGACATTTAAACATTGGCTCAAAAAGGCTAAATACTGCAGAGCCTCTTTTGGTAAATCACTCATTTTTTTAACATTAGCTAGAGCAGCGCCATCATAACTTGGCAACTCAACATATTTGGCCGTAACTTTATTCAAATATTCTTGATCTGGTCTATAGCCAACCTCTTTGCCGTCAATTTCATAAGCTAAACAAACCTTGATTGGCACTTCAGGATAAGCAATATCAAGATGAGTGAGAGTTAAATGTTCAACCCTAGCCACTCTAAATAAATATGACAACATTGGCAAATCAATATAAACAACATCACGAGGCCTTTTGGTGGTCGCGCCATATTCATTAGCATCTTCACGAATTCGTTCAGCCAAAGATTTTTCCATTGCAGTTGGCAGGTTTCTGGTGCCAACGCTTGAAGTATAGGTAGCTTTGATTGTGGCTGCTTTGACCGCAATTTGGCGATCATCGACAACTCCCTCAGTAGAGGAATAAATCCCATCAAAGGCACAATTAGAAGCTGTAATGTCAGGATATACACCATAGCGAGGATCAATGCCAAGTGCTTGAGCTTTTTCGAAAACCATTGGAACATCTGACTCCCAAGTTTTGGCAATAATAGACGTCACATCTTTAATAAATGGCTCCAAAACCTTTTTAGTTTTTAGAAGATTTTTGGCGAATTCTTTGAAAGAGCCAACTAAAACCATCGAACCATCTAGTCTTGGTACTTTTACTTCACTAACATCAAAACCAAAACCTAAACACAACATCGTGTAATGCTCATAATGATTTTGCAAGCGTTTTTGCCAATCTTTAGCCATGAGATCGCGCATACGCACTGGATTACGGTAAAGCACGTCAGCATAAGCCGGAGAAATACCTCTGCCAGTTGCAGCTTTACTGCCTTCAGCTTTCATTTTTAGGACTGCTTCAAAAGCGCGATGAGTATCGAGACAAAGCAAAGCCATTTCATCAATTAATAATTTAGCTGGAATATCCTGACCATCTAAAACTTTTTTGACTTCCAAAAGCTCCAGCACTAAATCCTGTGGATGAAGCACCATTTCTTTACCCAAAACTACAGTGCAACCTTTTTGCAAAATTCCAGATCCCAGCTGATGCAAAGCTATTTTCTTATTACCAAAAGCAATGGTGTGACCAGCATTGGCTCCACCGTTATCTCTGTAATGAAAAACTTGTTTTTGTTCTTTTAGAAAAAGAGAGGTGAGTTCATCAGTAATGCGACCCTTACCTTCATCACCCAAAGCACCGCCGACTACTGCTATAGAATTTTTTCGATAATTTTTTCTTAAAAAAGGATTTTCAGCCAACTTTTGATCTACTCCGAAAAGCTGCCCTTTTTCATAAACAGCTTTTTTTATTTTCAAAAAATCATTGGCCATAATAAAAACCTTTCTTTAAAAAATTATTAACTTTTTTGACAGTGTCTTTGCTTAATTGAACCGACAAACCTAAATAATTCTCTGGGTTTAAATCCTGTAATTGTCTATCCATATCTTTGGTTAACATTTTCCAATCTTCTTTACTAATAACTTTATTTTTGGAAAGTTTGGCTACTTTTTCATAAGCTTCCTGATCACCATTTTTTCTAGCTAAGGTTTGCCACGCTTCAGCTAAAATATTATAGTTAGCGTTTAGATCATTATTTATGACTTCTTTATTAGCTTCTAATTTGGATAAGCCTCCACTTAAACTTTCGTAAGCTAGAAAACAGTAGGCAAAAACACTGCCAATGTTGCGTAAAATTGTGCTTTCCGACAAATCTCTTTGTAAACGACTAATTGGCAATTTGCGCATCATGCCTTCAAAAATAGCATTTGCCATTATTAAATTGCCTTCTGAATTTTCAAACTCAATTGGATTAATTTTTTGTGGCATGGTGGAAGAACCCACAAATTTTTCTTTGCCTTTTTGCAATAGCCAACCATCACTAATATAGCGCCAAATATCTTGATTCAAATCTAAAAGAATTCCGTTTAGACGATAAAAAATCGAGAATAGTTTAACCAAATCATCTGCCGGACAAATTTGCGTCGTGACTTCGACAAAATCAAAACCTAAGCTTTTTACCAACTCTCTACTTAATTTTTGCCAATTAATTTTTGGATAAGCTAATTGCATAGCTTGATAACCACCAACAGCGCCACTAAATTTACCATGTAATTTAAAGTCTTTTAATTCCTCTAAAATAGATAAAATGCGTTCTGCAAACACTGCAAATTCTTTACCAAAAGTAGTTGGGATAGCTGCTTGTCCATGAGTTCTAGCTAGAATTGGTAGAGCAGCATATTTGTCCACCAATAGAATTAGTTCTTCTAAAACTTTTATAACACTAGGTAGAATTTCTTCTTTTAAACCGCCAGAAAGCATTGACCTGTAAGATAGATTGTTAATATCTTCAGAAGTAATAGCGAAATGAATAAAAGGAATCAGATCCTTCATTTGATTTGCGATGAATTGTTCTCGCAAATAATACTCAACAGCTTTCACATCGTGATGAGTAGTTTTTTCTATTTCTTTAACTCTTTTAACGGCAGTGCCATTAAATTGTTTTAATTTTTCTATAAAAATTAACTCATTTTTGTACAAAGAACGAACAATTTTATTTTTAGATAAAAATTCTAAATATAAAAGTTCAATTTTGATTCTATAAGAAATTAAAGCGGCTTCGGAGAAATGGGTGCGAAGTGAGCTTGTCTTTTTTTCGTAGCGACCGTCAATTGGCGATATAGCCAATGTATCGTCTATCAGCATCCATTAACTGATTATAAAGCAGCTCACTGGATAATGCCACCACCTAAAACTGAATCTTTTTGATAAAAAACTATAGATTGACCAGCTGTCACCGCTCTTTGTGGCTCTTTGAAAACCACTTTTGCTTTATTGTCATCTATGGGAATAATCTCAACTTCGAATTCTTTCATGCCATATCTAATTTTTGCCTTGGCTTTTATCGGCTCTGTTATTTTATCCATTGGAATAAAATTTAGATCAGCAACAATTAAACTATCCGACAAAATATCTTGTTCATCACCCAAAGTAATTTCGTTTTTTTCTACATCTATGTGCGAAACGAAAATTGGCTTACCAGTTGCAACACCTATTCCTTTGCGCTGACCAAGAGTGTAATGATAAAGACCTTTATGCTCGCCAAGAACTTTACCTGATTTATCCACAAAATTTCCAGGTGACATTTTGACGCCAGTTTTTTCTTCAATAAATTTAACATAATCATGATCTGCTACAAAACAAATATCTTGACTGTCTGGCTTATTGGCCACTGAAAGACCTAGTTCTGTTGCTATTTTTCTAACTTCTGTTTTTTCATAATTAGATAAAGGAAAAATTACATGAGAAAGTTGCTTTTGAGTTAAATGATAAAGAGGATAAGTCTGATCTTTTAGCGTGCTTGCAGATTTTTTAAGTAAGTAACGATCGCCCTCTTTTTCAATTTTGGCATAATGACCGGTAGCAATGTAGTCCATACCCATAGATAGAGCTTTATCAAGAAATTCTCCAAATTTAATATGATGATTGCAAGTAACACAAGGATTTGGAGTTTTACCGCTAGAATAGCCATCAATAAAATGCTGAATAACCTTTTTTTCAAAAATTTCTCTAAAATCAAAAACATGATGGACAATACCAAGCTTTTTTGCCACAATCTGAGCATCAGCTACAGCAAGATCTTGAGTGTTTTTCCAAACTCTCATAGTCATGCCTGACACTTCATATCCTTGTTTAAGTAAAAGCGCAGCCGTTACTGAACTATCTACTCCGCCACTCATACCAACCATGATCTTTTTTTTCATAAAAAATTTATTTAATTTCAGTTTTTTCTAATTTTTTATTTTTCATTTTTTTATTTAATTCTTGAATTAATTCTTCGATTTCTTCGTCTTCCAAACCATGACTTTTAGCACCTTCTTCCAAGGTATCGAAACCAGCTGCAAAACAATTACCACAATATAAACCATATTCATAAAGGACATCATTCATTTCTGGATTCTCTTCAATCAATGCTCCAATGCCAGTTTCTTTATTTATTTCATCATTTTTCATATTTGTTTAATGCTTCTTGCAGAGCTTTTAGTGTTAAAGTTGCACAAGCAATGCGACTAGTCGTCAAATTTAAATCAATTAATTCAAGTAGTTTTTTTTGATCTATTTTTTTAGCTTCTTCAATTGTTTTACCAATGATTTCTTCAATTAAAAAATCTGCTCCGATAATACTAACAAAACACATTTCTCCATCAAACTTAGCATCTTCAATAATATTATTTTTTATTTTTAAAGATAAATGCAAATGATCTCCACAAAAAGCATTTTGTTTTTCTAGCGCAATTGATGGATTAGAAAGATGACCCCTATGAGTTGGATCTTTGTAAACCTCCATTAGTTCACTGCGATAGAGATCATCCATAATAGCTAATCGCTTCCTCTAAACTAGTAAGTAAAAATTCTAAATCTTTTTCACTGTTATACAAATAATAAGATGCGCGCAATGTTGCTCCACAGGCTCGACTTTGATGGAGCGGCATAGCACAGTGAAAACCAGCTCTAAGTGCTAAACCTCGTTTAGCTAAATAGTCACTCAAATCATGAGCGTGAACTCCTTCAACATAAAATGAAACAAGTCCTGTACGCTCATTGGCAGAAGCAGAACCGAAAATTCTAACTTTTTCAATTTTGGCTAAACCAGCCAATAAAAACTCACTGAGCAAAATTTCATGTTTTCTAATTTCTTCTAAACCTGTTGCCAACAAATAATCCATAGCACTAGTCAAAGCAATTGCTCCAGCAACATTTGGCGTACCAGCTTCAAACTTTTCCGGATAATCGGCAAAAATAACATCATCCAAAGAAACTGATTCAATCATTCCTCCGCCTAATTGATAAGGCACCATTTTGGCTAAAATTTCTTCTTTAACATATAAAACACCAATACCCATTGGGCCTAACATTTTATGTCCGCTGAAAGCATAAAAATCACAATCTAAATTTTGCACATCAACTTGTAAATGAGGAATAGCTTGTGCACCATCCACCACTAAAACTGCATCAACGCCGTGAACTAATTCAGCAATTTTTTTGATATCACTAATCGTTCCTAAAACATTTGAGGCATGAGCAATCGCTACTATTTTAGTTTTTTTATTTAATTTCTTTTGCCACTCTTCGTCACTTATAAAACCTTTTTCATCACTATTTAAAATTTTTAAAATTGCACCGGTTTTTTGACAAACATTTTGCCATGGTAAAAAATTACTGTGATGTTCGAAATCAGTAACTAAAACCTCATCGTCTTTTTTGAGATTATTTAAAGCATAACTTTGAGCTACTAAATTCAATGACTCAGTAGTACCTTTGGTAAAAATTATTTCTCTATTAGTTCTGGCACCAATAAATGAGGCCACTTTTTGTCTAGCTTCATCATAAGCTTCACTGGCTTCTTCACTAAGTGGATAGACACCACGATGGACGTTGGCGTTTTCATTACTATAAAATTTAGTAATTCGATCGATAACAATTTGTGGTTTTTGACTAGTTGCAGCGTTATCTAAATAAATCAATTCAGGATGATTTTTGAAGATGGGAAAATCAGCTTTAATTTTGGTGATATTTAACATAAATATTCCTTAATTAATTCTTTGGCTGAATCTACTTTAACAGAATCTAAAACTTTATTAAAAAAAGCTTCTTCTAAAATTTTTTCCGCCTCAATCTTTTCGAAACCTCTACTCATTAGATAAAAAAGATCAGCTTCATTAATTCGGCTGCTGCTGGCACTGTGAGAAGCTTTTACTCGATTGTTAAAAATTTCTAAAATTGGTCTAGATCTATTATAAATAGCTTCGCCTATTACTAAACTTTGTTCTTTTAAAAATGATTTGGTTTGTGAAGCTTTTTGATCAATATAAATTTGCCCAAAAAAATCAACTCTGGACTCATCTTTTTGACTCAAATAAACTTCTGTTAAACAACTACTTCTAGGTACCAAATGTCTAATATTACTTTCCAATTGCCAATTACTTTTATTCTTCAAAATTCCTAAAAATAACAATTGACAATTTAAGTCGCTATTTTTAAGAATCAAATCAACTTTTATTTTTCCATCATTTGCTTTTTTATCCAATAAAACTAAATACAAAGTGTCTACCTTTGGTTCTAAAGAAAAAGTTTCTTGGTTTTGGAGAAGAACTGTTTGCATAATTTAATTAGCCAACGCTTCCTTCCATTTCTAGCTCAATCAAACGATTAAGCTCAACGGCGTATTCAAGCGGTAGTTCTTTGACGATTGGTTCAATAAACCCAGCTACAAGTAAAGTCATTGCTTCAGTTTTATTCAAACCACGACTCATTAAATAATAAAGTTTTTCTTCTTCTATCTCACTGACGCTGGCTTCGTGCGCCACACTAGCATTATCACCAGAAATTTTCATGTCAGGAAAAGTGTTAGTAGATGATTTATCGTCCAAAATTAAAGCATCACACTCAACTTTACTTTTACAATTAGCCGCTGCCTTAGCAATGTAAACCAAGCCGCGATAATTACTTTGGCCGCCAGCAACACTGACTGATTTAGCAATAATTTTGGAAGAAGTATTTTTGGCCAAATGAAGCATTTTGGCACCGGTATCTTGAATTTGATTATTTTTAGCATAAGCAATGGAAAGCATTTCACCATAAGCACCTTCTTCGACTAAATAACAACTTGGATATTTCATGGTCATTTTGGCACCTAAATTACCATCCACCCATTCCATAATGCCATTTTGAAAAACCTTGGCCCTTTTGGTCACAAGATTATAAATATTTCCTGACCAATTTTGAATGGTGGTATAACGAAAACGAGCATTCTTTTTTACGAAAACTTCTACGACGGCAGCGTGCAATGAATACTCACTATAAACAGGAGCAGTGCAACCTTCCACATAGTGCGCACTAGAGCCTTCATCGGCAATGATCAGGGTTCTTTCAAATTGGCCCATACGAGCTGCATTGATACGAAAATAGCTTTGTAGGGGTCTTTTAACATGTGTATTTGGAGGAATATAAACAAAAGAACCGCCAGACCAGGCTGCGCTATTAAGAGCAGCAAATTTGTTATCAGCGGCTGGGACTAGTGTGGCAAAATATTCTTTGAAAAGTTCTGTGTGCTTTTGAAGCGCCTCTTCCATAGAACAAAAAATTATTCCTTGCTCTTCTAATTCTTTTTGAAGTGAGGAATAAGCAACTTCGCTATTATACTGAGCTTTCACTCCAGCCAAAAATTCTTTTTCTGCCTGTGGAACACCCAAACGATCAAAGGTATCTTTAATCTCTTTCGGAACATCATCCCAAGTTTTATTTTCAATATCAGTGTCTTTAATAAAATAACGAATTTGATCAAAATCAATTTCAGCTAAACTTGGTCCCCAATTTGGCATTTTCTTTTGATAAAAAACTTTGAGAGACTGTAGGCGAAAATCTTTCATCCATTTTGGTTCTTTTTTTGAATTAGAAATATTTTCAATTACTTTTTCTGAAAGTCCAAAGTCAAAACTCAAAACAGATTTTTCTGGCATAGAAAAACCAAATTTATCAGCATATGCATCATTTAGTTTTTTTAAGCCTACTTGCTTCATATTTATTCTTTGAGAAAATTAGCAAAACCTTTACTCTCAATTTGAGCAACTAATGAAACGTCACCTTCTTTAATAATCTTGCCTTTACTAAGCAAATGGACT
>CAJBWJ010000013.1 GCA_903959355.1 uncultured bacterium | reverse complement strand
TTGAGAATAAAAAAACCAAAAATAGCGGTGGTTGGTAAAGCATAAATCATATTAATATTAGAGAAATTACCGTTGTTGATAGCGAAAGTAAACATGCCAATGCCGATCAACATTAAAGTTGTTCTAAGAAAAATATAGAAGAAATCTAACTTGGAAATCTTAAATAATGTTTTGACTTTAATTTTCTTGGTAAAAGAATAGATGACTAAACCTAGTAAACCGCCAATAGTTGCTCGAAGAGCTATTTGTTGAAAATTGCCAAAATGATGCGCCATCAATCTGACCCAAATTCCCATCAATACTCCAATTAGAGCTGACAGAATTAAAGAAAATACGGCGAAGCCTTCTTTAGTTTTGAAAAATTTTTTCATAAAAGGATTTCTTTGATTCGAGCAACACCGTCTTCGGCTTTATGCATATCAAAAAGCACTGTTTGCCAGCCAAGTTTTTCAGGTACGATTAGATTTTCTGCTCTATCATCGACAAAGAGAATTTCATTTGGCAATACGCCTGATTCTTTTTGAACTTTTTCGTAAATGTCTTTATCTGGTTTAGCCATTTTCTCTTGATAGGAGAGGTAGATTTTTTTATATTTGATATCTGGAACTTTGCCATATTTCAAAGCTGCTTGCCAAGGACCATCGCAAATATTGGAAATAATACCAATATCAATTTTGTTTTCTAGAGAATAAATCAAGTCATTGATTGGTTTAATAATCTCATAGTCAACAACCCACCATCTGCTTAATTCAAAATTCTCAGGACTTTGTAAATGATAATTTTCAATACATTTTTGCCAAAATTCATTACTAGTAATTTTCCCACAAGAAAGATCGTAATCAAATTTATCGTAGAATTTCCAAAAATCGTGAAAGTCTAAATTAAAATCAGCACAAATTTTAGTAAAAGCTTTTTCGTAATTAACAAGAACGGCACCGAAGTCGAAGTAAATTATTTTGATCATATTGGTAAAAGATATTTTACATAAGATGTGAGAAATGGAATAGCGCAAATTGACATTATATTAGTAACTGCTAATATGTATCTATGGATAAAAAATCTGAAATCTATTCAGCTTTTGGTAATAAAATTCGCGTTGGGCTAATTTTTTGTTTGGCAAAAAAACCAAAAAATGTAACAGAGTTAATCAGCAACTGCAATTTGTCTCAATCAGCTGTTTCTCAACATTTAGCTAAACTAAAAAAAGCCGGATTAATTGAAGCAAAAAAAGAAGGTCGATTAATTATTTATTCACTAAAATATAAAAAAGCTGCCGACATCAGCTCATTATTAATGTCACTTGAAAGAGAAATATCATTATGAAATTTTCATGTCCACTCATACAAAGCAATGAAGGAACCGCTGACCGTATAATCAGAGTAATTATTGGTTCAGTCGCTCTATTAGCTGGATTTTTCTGGCTCACTGGCACCTGGCAAACAATTGTCTACGTCGTTGGGGCAGCTGGTTTAGCAACAGGAATAGTTGGCTTTTGCGGTTTATATAAATTACTGGGAATCTCCACATGTCCAATCAAGAAATAATACAAAAAAGTCATAAAACCACAATTTTACTAACAGGATTGGCTATCGCAATTTTAGGTATTGGCTCATTCGTCAGTTTGACCATTACTCGCAAAAAATTCTTGGAAGATTTTAACCGTATGAATGGTTATTACAAGCAAGCTCTCTTTCTAACTGGCCAAAATAAAAGAGATGAAGCTAAAACACAGTATGACTTATTAGTGATTAATTACGAACAGTTTAATCAAAAATATAGTTCATATAAACCTTATGTAATTCGCCAAGATAATAAATTTAATAGTGATTTAGAAGTCGTAAAGAATTTAATTACCAATGCCAAAGATGGCGTTTACAGTGGAGATTTGCCAACAACTCATAAACAATTGGAAGAAATTAGACCAATTTTTCAAGAGATGTTTAAACGCAATGGTTTTTCGATGCTGTCGATGGCTTTAGTTGATTTTCACGACATTATGGAGCAAATAATTGCTGCAGCTGATGAAAAAAACCCAAGTCAGCTTCTGGAAGTTTATCCTAAAGTCGATTCAGCTCTAATGGCTGTTGAAAAAGAAGATAATTCAAATGAAATACAAGTTATTCGCAAAAATTTGGATGACTTGAAAAACTTAGCATTAAGCAAAAAAGCTGACGAGCTGGCAGCAAAAGCAGCCGAATTGAAAACTAGTTTTATCAAAGTCTATTTAGTTAAAGGTTAAATATGTTAGAAATCTCAGCAGAAGAACTACGAAACATCATCGACACCAATCCAAAAACAATTCTCTTAGATGTACGCACAGTTGGAGAATATAACCATAGTAAAATCGCCAACAGCATTAATTTGCCAGTCGATGAGCTAGCTGATAAAGTTGAAAAACTTATTCCAGACAAAACTTCGACAGTTTATGTTTATTGTCTTTCTGGCTCACGAAGTGTCTACGCAGTTGAAGAAATGATGATGCTTGGCTACAAGAATGTTTTCAATCTAACCAATGGCCTACTAGCCTGGAAAATCGCTGGGTTCAAAGAAGAATAGCTAACTAGCGCCAACTTTCATTTCGTCTACCCTGGCCATTGCCTCTTCCAAGTGGAAAAGAAGATTCTTGACTTTCTAATCTTTGATAGAAACCACGCATCGGCCCCTTACGAGACCATATATTATTGAGGCCAGAAAGATCAATGATGAAGGCAGCTATTACGATAGAAAATACAAATCCAAGAACAATTAAGCCAAAGTTTTTCTTGTAAGAGAAGTCATATTTTTTAAGAAGCCACACTCCTCCTGCAATACCAATAATGGCTAATATTGGAATCCACCATGAAAAACTATTAAGCATTAGTTGCAAACGATATTCTCCCATCGGTCCATGTTGGCGAAGCAAGAAAAAGCTAAGATTGGTTAGAAAAATAGCTCCAATGCTAAAACCAATTAATCCAGTACTTATTAGTAGCGAACCTACAATAAAATACCAACGAGGCTTCATTGTTATTTTGCCAGATTTAACTTTAGCCATAATGGTTTTTTCTAAGTTTTTTTCAGATGAGTTTATTGTTTTTTTTGACATATTTTTTTAACTATAATTTTGGCTCGATTAATACGAGTTCCAACTGTCCCAGTTGAAATTCTTAAAATATCGCCAATTTCTTCATAAGTTTTTTCTTCTAAATAAAAAAGAGACAATGGTTCTTTGTATAAAATTGACATTTGTTCTAAACAGTCATGTGCATGTTTCACCAATTCTTTCTTGATGAGATCATCTTCTAAATTATCATCGCTTTCAATTTCAAATGCATTGTCTATTGATTGATATTGTTTGTTTTTGCCAACAATCGTTAATGATTGATTGTGAACAATACGATAAATCCAACTAGAAAACTTCTTTTTGAGATCAAAGCTATTAAGATTAATGTAAGCTTTGATAAAACTTTCTTGAACGGCATCAGCTGCCATATTCTCATCGTTTATTAAATAACTGGCATATCTAATTAATTTATTCTGGTATCTTTTGATCAAGAGAGCATAAGCCTCTTGGTCTTTGGTTCGAACAATTTTGACAATTTCCTCATCTGTTAATTTGGAAAGATTAGACATGATATTTATATTAATTTTATAGTATGTGGCGCCTCGTTGACATATAGCAAGCGAGGCGCCAATTTTAATTAAATAATTAATGGTTCATTCTACCCTGGCCATTGCCTTGTCTGTTGCCCTGACCCATGCCTCCACCATTTTGCTGACCGAGACCTAATTCTGCTCTGATTGCATTAGCTTCAGCGGTTTTACCCTCTAAAGATAATTGATGAGCTTCTGCAAATTTAGCAAAGTTAGAAGCAGTAATACGATTAGCAGCTCCTCTGCCATCCATCAATGCTTTCCAAGCATTATAGTCTTTATTAGCGAAAGCTTTAGTCATAGCATCATGACGTTCTTCGGTATAATTTGGTCCCTTAACATTGGCGTCGCCTCTATAAGCGAACACTGTTCTAGGAAGCATTGCGATTGCACCTAATACAAGTGCTGTTGCGCCTAAAAGCATAGTTTTCTTATTCATTTCGTCCTCCTTTCAAAAAGGATAATTTTTACCATCTACTAGTAGTACTAAGGACGAGACGATTTTCTTTCAGGGAGTTTTTTAATCTGGAAAAGGTGTAAAATTAGCTTATGAAAATTCAAGTTTTAGGTTCAGGCTGCAACAAATGTAAGAAATTATTTGAACTAACTAAACAAGCTGTAGCAGAATTAAATTTGCAAGCAGAAGTGGAATACATCACTGATGTCTCCAAGATTATTGAAATGGGCGTGATGAGTAGTCCAGTTTTGGCAATTGATGGCAAACCAGCTTTGGTAGGATTTTTACCTAGTTTAGAAAAAATTAAAGAAGTGCTAAGTAATATCGAAAAACCAGAAATTAAAAAACACAAATGTAGCTGTGGAGGAATGTGCTAAATGATCGATATTTTTTTACCAATCCAATCG
>CAJBWJ010000012.1 GCA_903959355.1 uncultured bacterium | reverse complement strand
TTTAGTAGCAGCTATCGCTTCTTTAATAGTTGGTCTCATCATTTTTTTGCCTTATTTAATTAAAATTTAAATTAAAAATATTCAAATGAAAAAACATTATTTGGAAAAGCTTGGCGAACCTAAAAAAGCTCTAATTATTTTTATAGAAATAGTTATTGGTTTATTTTTTAGCCTAATTTCATTAATCACTTTTAATGAAATCGCAGAATATGCGACTAGCAAAAACATTGCTTCTTTAGATACTTTTTTTGCCAACTTTGCGCTAAGCATCAGAACTCCATTTTTAACTGAAGCGATGTTGTTTTTTACTAATTTAGGCGGCCCAATTTTCTTAACACTTGCCACCTTAATCATTGCTTTGCTTTTACTCAAAAAACATAAAAGAGAAACAGCCTTATTTTTAGTTGCCATAATCATGGGAGTGATTTTAAATGCAAGTTTAAAAACAATGTTCGATCGTCAGAGACCACAACTAAATCCATTAGTCATTGAGGCTTCAAAGAGTTTTCCTTCTGGACATGCCATGAATAATTTTATTTTTTATTCACTTTTGGTTTTTCTGGTTTTTCATTTATCAAAAAATAAAAAACTGACGATGATCGCCGGATTACTTTCAATGTTTTTAGTTCTTACGATTGGCTTCAGTCGAATTTATCTGGGAGTTCATTATTTTTCTGATGTTATGGCTGGATTTGTTGGAGGCTTTTGGTGGCTAGTGACCATATTATCAGTCGCTTATACTATGATTTTATTTGACTTATTCATGCCAAAACTAACATTAAAAGAAAAAATCATTGCCTTTTTGAAAAAAATGGTCGATGCGATCCTTCGCCGCTAATTATTTAAATAATTCCTGCGTTCGCCATCTCATCAAAAATTTCTCTATAAGAAGTTAAAAAATCTGGATATTGATTGTAATTATCATTTAAACCACCAAGAATTGCTTTCCAAGTTGATGCTCTAGCAGCATCAACACCTTTTTCTTTGAAACGAGAATAAAAAGCATCAAATTTATCAAGAATTTCCAGGAAAGCAGTGTTGCGAAGTAAAGCACGATCATTTAAAAATGAATTAACATCCATGCCTTTTGGTAAAACACCTTGAGATAAGTGATGAGAAAGGGCCATCGGGACAACTTTTTTTTGCTCTGCATTTAAAATTCCCTTGCGACTCATAAAAAGTCTACCAAATCTGATGTGGCTATTAGTAAAAAAAGAACGAGTTGGAGTTTTTTCTGTATTTACGCCAAGTAAAAGTAAGAAGTTTCTTTCTTTTTCAGTTAAAGTAAAAAGCTCCTCAGCTTTAGCAATTAATTCCTTACTTTCTTTAGCCGAGGCAAAAGCAACTTGCTTGATTACGTGTAGATAAGCATCAATTGGCAAAGCAAAAAAAACACCATTTTCAAAAATATTTTTACGATCAGCTTCTGGCAAAGCTTCAATTGTTTCTTTCATTGGAGTTGGAAAACTATCTGGACTGGCATTTTTCAGCCATTCTTTATGAACCTCTGTGAAGATTGCTTGATTAAAAATACGTTCAATTACTGCGCTAGGATAACCTTCATTTGATTTAATTGGTCCAGCTTTGCCAATATCACTAATTAAAATAGCAAAAACTAAATCAGCGATAGACTGATTGTCACCGCCAAGAATGCCTTTAACTTTTTCTTGATTGGCCAGCACACTTCTCACCATTGTCAATTCATAAGAAAATTGACTGGCTAGCTTAGCTGTTCCATTTCTAAAAATAGGTAATTTATGTAAGAGTCCCAATTGATTGAGAAGAGAAGTAGAATAATTGGCAAAATTTCTAGCCAAAGCAAACCTCAGACTTTCGTCTAAATGTAAATCTAGGTTATTTAAAAGCTCTTTTAGTTCTTTAGCAATTTGAGCTCCACCATCATTAAGAACATCAGTAGCTGGCTCATGTCTCTCATCGTTAATCATGTTTAGAATTATATATCAAATTTTCCAAAGCATTTTTGAAATTATTTGGTAAAATATAAGAATGATAAAATTAGTTCTACTTGATTTTGACGATACAATTTGTCTTTCAGAAGAATCTTGCTTCAATTTTGAAAACGAAATTGCAGCTTCCATGAGTCTCAAACCTATGGACAGAACCATTCATCGCATTACTTGGGGTCAAAATCTAAAAGAAGCTATCAAGGAGAGAATCCCTGGCATTAATGCTGGCGAATTCATGAGACGCTTCGACAAAATGTTCCCTCAAGCTATCAAAGATGGCAAGATGGACGCTATTCCAGAAAGAAATTTGGCTGTTTTAGATGAACTTAAAAAAGCCGGTAAAAAAATCGCTGTGGTTACCTCCAGATCATATATTGAAGTCAAACCAATGATTTCTCTAGATCATCCACTTGGCACCAGAATCGATGCTTTTTATCACAGAGATAATTCTGAACATCTCAAACCAGATCCAAGAGTTTTCAATAAAGCTCTTTACGAATTTGATGTTACTCCTGCTGAAACTGTTTATGTCGGCAATGCTCTTAAAGATGGCTTTGCTGCCAAAGGAGCTAATCTGTATTTTGTTGCTGTTCTCGAGAGTGAATTAATTGGCAAACAAGCTTTCGCTAATATCAACATCAATGTTGATTTTTACGCTAATAAATTCACTGATATTCTTGAATTCATCCTCAAAAATTAATTAGTTAAACTGCTTATTCTAAATTTTTTTGACCATGTTAGAATGACTTTTTAGATGAAAAAAAATCTAAAAACAACCATTGAAACTTATGATGAGATCGCTCATCACTACAAACAAAAAACTAAAAATCTCGAATTAGTTGAAGAGATTAAAAAGTTCAAAAAATTCCTTCCAGAGTCTTCCAAAGTTTTAGATGCAGGTTGTGGTTGGGGTAGAGATTCAAAAATTCTTTCCAAAACATCTAAAGTAATCGGTATTGATTTATCAGAAAAATTACTTGACTTAGCTAGGGCTTATGCTCCTGATGCAAAATTTCAGATTGGAAACATTTCTAAAACTACTTTCAAAGACGAAAGTTTCCATGGAATTTGGTCCAACGACACTCTAATCCATCTAGATAGAAAAGATATTTTACCAACCCTTAAAGAATTTCATCGCTTACTCAAAAAAAATGGCATTCTTTATATTTCAGTCAAAGAAGGAGTGGGTGAGGGTTATGAGGAGGAAGAAATGTCCAATTACAAGCCAAGATTTTACACTTGGTTTAAACAAGATGAAATTGTTTTATATTTCAAAAAAGCTGGTTTTAGAATCATTGAAACTGAAGTTTTTTATGAAAAGAAAAAGATTGGTTTGAAAAGAAACCTCGGCATTATTACTTGCTTTGTAGAAAAAATTTGATATATACTTAAGCTCCCTTTTACATATGAAAAAAGAAAATATTTTATTAATAGTTTTGGTTATTTTTTTACTTTTTGTAGGAACACTAACCATTAAAAAACTAGACAAAAAATCAGAAATAAATAATAGTAGCGCTATCAATATTAAGTACAGCAATAAAGAGGATAAAAGCATGCCAGCTAGTCTGTCAGCTAACAAAAAAATGAACAAACCAGAAATGACCATCGACCAAAATAAAAAATATGAAGCTACTCTAAGCACCAGTGAAGGAGACATTGTAATTAGTTTAAACACTAAAGAAACTCCAATCACTGCCAACAATTTCATCTCTTTGGCCAAAAGCAAATTTTATGATGGCACTATTTTTCACCGAGTCATCGATGGCTTCATGATTCAAGGTGGCGACCCACGTGGCGACGGCACTGGCAGTCCTGGATATAGATTTGATGATGAGAAATTTACCGGGGAATACACTCGCGGCACTATTGCTATGGCCAACTCTGGTCCAAACACCAACGGTAGTCAATTCTTTATTATGCACAAAGATTATGGTCTACAACCAAACTATGTCATTTTTGGCAAAGTTATTTCTGGCTTAGACGTGGTCGATAAAATTGCCACTGCCAAGGTTAAAAGCAGCTTTAGTGGTGAAATGTCCACTCCAGTCACTCCAGTTTTAGTTAAATCAGTGACTATTGTCGAAAAATAGCTTTCAACATTTAAAAATAGAGAAAATTAAACAAATTCAGCGATTGCTTTGCTTAGGTTAATTTCTTTTGGAAATTGTTCGATGAGACTTTGTGCGCTTAAACAAGGTACTTCCTTGTGGTAGGCGAGGCGTTGGTCATTTCTATAAAGTACTCCAAGACCAAGCTTATCTTGATCAAGTAAAGTAACTAGAGCCTGACCTTGATTAGTTGGATCGTAATCGGCAGCTAGATCAAAAACATTTTCCTGATACCAAGCGTAGTCTTGTTCTTTATTAAAACTTGGACAAGGCTGCTGGACATCAATTAGGGAAAAACCCTCATAAAGAATACCCTCCTTGATCAAATCCACCATTTGTTTAAGTTTGCCGGCATAAGCACGAGCTACAAAACCAGCTCCATTGCTAATTGCAGTACTCAAAGCTCCAATAGGATTTTCAATTAAACCCTGAGGAGTAGATTTGCTGATTGTGCCTTTAGCTGAAGTAGGCGAAGCTTGGCCAGTGGTTAAACTGTAACGATGGTTATTGAAAACCAAAGTAGTTAAATCATGATTCCCACGACAAGCTGCCACAAGATGATTGAAGCCTTCGCCATAAATATCCCCATCGCCACCGATCATAATTACTTTTTGATTATGATTGGCAAGTTTAATGCCAATGGCATTGGCTACACCACGACCATGAAGAGCATGTAGACCATAGCATTTGATAAAATCAGCCGTGTTACCACTGCAGCCAATTCCAAAAACAATCACCACGTCCTCCATGTTTAGCTTAAGTTCAACCAAAGCCTGTTTCAAGGCAGTTAGAATGCTAAAATTGCCACAACCAGGGCACCATGTTGGTGCGACGGGCGACATGAGATTGGCTAAAGTAATTTCGTTCATATCAATTTGTATTGTTCGCTTATTTTTTCTGTTTTAATAAATTCCAACAAGTCTTCACTATAAAAAGGTCTGCCGTCATAACGCAAAAGCGAACGTAAATTAGGTAAATTAGTTTCTCTCTTAATTAATGCATTGAGTTGGCCAGTTGAATTACCTTCTAAAACAAAGGTTTCAGCTGTTTTTCCTTCAAGCAATTTTTCTAATTCAAGATTAGGAAAAGGATAAACACAAGGTAAATGAATTACTGCAATTTGAGAAGCGGCCTCATCTAACAAAACATCCCTCAAGACATTAATTGTTGAACCAAAAGAAATCAGGATTTTCTCTGGGTTTTTGGAACCAAGATACAAAGGCTTTGGCAAATCTAGTTTTAGTGCTTCTATTTTAGCTGCTCTTTTATCAACTGCTTTTTTAGTGACGGCTGCATCTTCAGTGGCAAAACCATATTCATCATGCTCATAAGAATTACTGAGCTGCAAAGCGTTGGTTTGGCCAGGAATAGAACGAGTAGAAATTCCATTTTCACTAGCTTTGTAACGTAAATATTCTCCCTCTGCTAATCCAGTATCTCCAAGTTGTCCATTATTTAGCATTGAAGCGCGCTGATTTTGCGAGACAAGCTGCATTTTTGGCATAGTCTGATTTGACTCAAGAATATATTTATCTGATACGATTAAAACTGGTAGCTGATATTTTTCAGCTAATTCAACAGCTAATTTAGCTAACTGAAAATGTTCTTGTACATCTCCAGGAGTTAAAACCACTCGCAAAAATTCTCCATGTCCTGCCCCCAATACAAAGTTTAAATCTCCCTGAGAAGTCCAGGTTGGCAGACCAGTGGCCGGACCTTGTCTCATTGCTTCGAAAACCACGAGAGGAATTTCTGAAACTCCAGCAAAAGAAAGTGCTTCGACCATCAAAGCAAAACCTCCACCAGAACTACCAGTCATTGCCCGCACGCCAGCAAAAGAAGCTCCAATTGCATGATTAATCGCAGCAATTTCATCTTCAGCATGCTTGACCACAATTGGATAATCATTTTGCGCTGCTGCTAAAAAATGCAACACGCCGGTGGCTGGGGTCATTGGATAGGCAGAGTAAAATTGCAGTCCTGCCGCCAAAGCGCCAAGACCGATTGCTTCATTGCCAGTTAATAAAATTTGTTCATCAACTCCAGAAGAAATTAATTTACCAAAAGGTTGGAATACATTTTGTTTAATTAAATCAGTGGCCACTACAAAAGCAGCCTGAAGCACCTGTAAGTTTTTAATTGCCGTTTCTTTATTTTTGGCAAACTCTTCAACCACTATTCGGCCAAGAATAGTTAAATCCATGCCGAATAGACAAGCACTAACACCCAAAGCTGCAATATTTGAAGCCAAAGGATTAGCACCCTGATCTCTGGCTATTTTGGTTAAATTGATAGCTACAACTTTTGATTTTAACTCTGGATATTTAGTCGGATCAAAAGCATTGCCATTAAAAATAACTAAAGTCTTTTCATCTATTTCTGGCAGATGATCTTGAATAAATTTTTCATGAAAAATAATAAGCAAATCTAAATGGCGACGCTGACAAGTAGATCCAGACAAGGAAGCGGAAACTTGACCACTTTGCAAGCCACCTTTGATCAAAGAAGGATATTCGTAATAATTGAAAACAGATAGACCTTGTCTCTTGCAAGCCTTAGCAAAAAGTTTGGCAGAAGACATAACACCTTCACCAGCTTTAGCAGAAATTTTCCAATTAAGCGATTCTAAATCCATAATACATTGGTCATTGTACGAGCAGCATCTTTAATGGTCAATTGCTTATGTCTTTGTTACAATAAATTTATTATGGCAAATACTTTACTTATCTATGGAAGTTTAACAGGTAATACAGAAGGCGTAGCTTACAGCGTCCAAACAATTCTTCGAGAAAAAGGCAAGGAGATTGACGTCAAAAATGCCATTGATGCAGATTTGACTGATTTGACAGGAAACTATAGTAACTTTATTTTTGCCTGCTCAACTTGGGATGATGGTCTACCACAATCAGATTTTAATGACTTTATAGAAAGAATAATAAGTGCCAAGCCAAGTCTAGCTGGCAAAAAAATCGCTATTCTAGGTCTAGGCGACAGCAACTATGTTCATTTCTGCGGAGCCACAACTGTCATCGAAAAAGCCTTTATTACAGATTTGAGTGGAAATAAAATCATCGAAACATTACATATCGATGGCTATCCAGAAATGGAAGAAAACAAAAATCACATTAAAACCTGGACAGAAAAATTAGCTGACTTAATTAACTAAAATTATTTAATTTTTTTAGCTTGATCTTGAATCTTTTTACCAATTTTTTTGGCTTCAACTGTTACTTTTTTAGCCATTTTTTTGGCATAAGCTTCAGGGTTTTTCTTAACTTCATTCGAAATCTTTTGAATAGAAGCCTTTCCCTTGGCAACAGCTTTTTTAGCTTTCTCCTGATTCTTTTTATCGGAGAAGAATACGGCGGCTGCTCCAGCAACTGCACCTACTAACATTGGGAAGACGCCAGATTTTTTATTAGACATAAATCTAAGAATAACAAAAGTTCGCTAAAAAAGAAAGCTTACTTAATTTCAACTAAAAGCAAACTGTCAGTTTTACGACCAGCTACTTTTTCACTAAGTCCAGCTGTAATTAAAACTTTTTGTCCAACTTCAACAATTTTATTGGCTTTAAGATTATTAACTATGTCTAATTCACTAGAATAGATAAATGTCTCATCTGTTACTAAAACTGGTTCCACACCGTAAACTAAAGATAGCTTGTTGTAAGCAGATCTATTGTAGGTTAAAGCTTTAATTTTAATATCTGGTCTAAAGCGAGAAAGTTGACGAGCAGTAGCGCCACTAGCAGTGAAACAAACCACTAAATCGATATCTTTTTTACTAAAATCAAGTAGAGAGAAAGCTGCGAAAGTAATAGCAGAAGTATCACCTAGGTCAGCCCAATCCCAAAGATCACTTGCAGAGAAAGGTTCGTTGTAAGCAGCAATTCTAGCCTGAGTTTCAACACACTCTACTGGATATTTACCAATAGTGGTTTCTTCAGAAAGCATAACTGCGTCTGTACCATCATAAATAGCATTAGCGACATCACTCACTTCAGCTCTGGTTGGACGAGGATCAGAGGTCATGCTTTTTAACATTTGGGTAGCAGTAATGACAGGCTTGCCAGCAGTTCGACATTTCTCAATAATCATTTTTTGATAATGAGCCAAGCCTTCAAAAGGTACTTCTACCGCCAAATCGCCACGAGCGACCATCACAGCATCAGAAGCTTCAATAATTTCATCTAGATTATCCAAAGCAGATTGATTCTCAATTTTAGCAACAATATCAGTATGCAAATTTCTCTTTTTAAGCTCATCTCTTAAGATAGCAATGTCCTTGGTGTCACGAACAAAAGATAAACCAACAAAATCGATATCATCATCGGTCATATTATCTAATTGAATTAAATCGTTCTCAATTAAAGAAGGCATGTCGATCACAATGCCTGGAGTGTTCATGGTTTTACGATGTTTAACAGTAATATCGACAACAGACTGAACAGTGGCGCTGGTTTCATCTTTTTCGATAACTTTATATTCGCAAGCACCGTCATCAGTAGAAACAGTGTCGCCAATTTGCAAAGCTTCAATAACATTAGCTGGGATATTCATTTCTCTGTCACCAGCAGGAGTTGAGACAAATTTAGCAGTGTCGCCAGCCTTAAGGTCAAAGGAAGCTCCATCTTTGGTGTTAATACGAATTTCTGGACCTTGCAAATCAAGTAGAACGGCGACTGATTTACCAAGTTTTTTTGCGACAGCCTTAACACGGTGAATACGTTCTAGATGCCATTCTGGAGTACCATGCTTGGTATTAAAACGAGCCACATCCATACCAGCATTAATTAATTTTTCCATAACTTCTGCAGTTTCAGTAGCTGGACCTAAAGTGGCAACAATTTTAGTAAGTTTTGTCATAATTATTTTTTCCTATTTTTATTTAAGTGTTATTTAAAACTTTTAATCGAAGCATTTATTATCCGCTAAGGACAGTTTATAATCAAGGAGAATTATGAAAAAAATTTATTTTGTCAGACACGGTGAAAGTGAAGGAAATGCTATTAGGATTCATCAATCCAAAGACACCCCTCTTTCAGAAATTGGCCAATCACAGGCAAAAATAGTAGCTTTGCGTTTTGCTAAAATCGAAACTTCTCTAATCATTGCTAGTCCGTATTTAAGAGCCAGGCAAACTGCCCAAGCTATAGCAGATCGAAATAAGCTAAAAGTTGAAACCAGTGAATTTTTTGCTGAAAGAAGAGGACCTAGTGAGTTAGTGGGTATTTCTCATAATAGTGAGCAGTCCAAACAAATTAGAAAAGAGCTTGGAGAACACTTGTTAGATCAAGATGGCACCTGGATTTACAGTGATGAAGAAAATGCAGTCGAATTTGCCAAAAGAGCAGAAGCTGCTCTCGAATTTCTGAAACAACGACCAGAAGAAAACATTACCGTCGTTTGTCATGCCCTAATTATCAGAATGATTTTTACTAAAATTCTTAATCCTCATGGTGATTTAAAAAATTTATATGACATTTATGAGAGTTTTGATCTAAATAATACTGGCATCAGTGTTGCTACTTACGATAGTGAAAAACAAAGGTGGCAAATGAACTGTATTAATGATTATTCGCATCTAGGTTAGTTTTTAGTTATAATGAGGCTATGAAAAATCCAATTTTCGTTGTCTTAGCAGGGGGAATAGGTAAAAACTTCGCTCCACTAGTAACCACCAAAAGTCTTTTTCCATTCTTTGGCAAACCTTTTATTGCTCACGCTCTAGAAATGATTCAAACTGCTGGGGCAAAAGAAGCCATTGTCGTTTGTAATAATTTAAACGAAAAAGCGATTCAAGATTTATCTAATCGATATTTAAAAATTCAAACCGTTCTTCAAACCGAAGCCTCTGGTCAAGCTGATGCTGTCAGCTTAGTAGCCAAACTCGTAACAGATGATCAGTCTGTAATTATTATGAATGCCGTCGATCTTATTGATCCAATAATTCTCAAGAGTTTTATCAAAAAAGCTCCTAAGACCTATGCTCAAATTATGGCTATGAAGGTTAGTGAATATTTTCCTGGCGGTTATTTAGAAATAGCCAGAGACCGTGTCGTGAGTATTATCGAAAAGCCAGAAAAAGGCAAAGAACCGAGTGATATCGTTAATTTATTCTTTCATTATTTCTCCAATCCAAAAGAAATTTTTGAATTAATTGCCAAACAAAAAAATGGCGACGATGCTTACGAAAAAGCTCTCGATGAGTTGATGAAAAGCCAAAAAGTCGAATTCATGGTTTATGAAGGTTATTGGCAGAAACTAAAACAAGCTCATCATGTTTTGGATATGACTCAACTATTTCTAAAATATAAATTAAAAAATAAAATTGATCGTAGCGCTAAAATAGATAAAAGCGCCAAAATTGAAGGGCCAGTAGAAATTGGGCCTGGTGCCAAAATTTTGGCCGGTGCCGTCATTAAAGGCCCAGCCTACATTGGCGCCAATGCCATCATTGGCAATCATTGTTTAATCAGAGATTCCATTATTGAATCAGGCTGCATTATCGGCTTTGGCTCTGAAGTAGCTCGTAGTTATGTGGGACCAAACTGTAGTCTCCATCACAATTTCATTGGCGACAGTGTTCTAGAAGCGGAAGTTAATCCAAGCTATGGAACCTGCACTGCCAATCTGCGTTTTGATGGTAGCAAAGTTAAAATGAGACTTTTAGATCAATTAATTGAAACTAATAAAGAAAAAATGGGAGCTATAATGGCCAAAGGCGTTTTCCTTGGAGTTAACTGTTCAATCTTGCCAGGTATTACTCTTGGCGAAAAAGCCACCGCTATGCCTGGATCAGTCATTGATCAAGCAGTAAAAGCCAAAGAAATGTTTAGAAAAAACTAATTTTTATATTTAATTGCCATTCCAAGAGCTATTGAGAAAAATGAAGCTATAAGTAGCAAGAAAGTTGTTTCCACCGAACCAGAAGCTGGTAAAGTGCTAATAGCTGGCGTTGGAGTAGCCGTTGGAACTGGAGTTTTGGTAGGAGTTGGCGTAGTTGTTGGATTAGGAGTTTTAGTTGCAGTTGGTGAAGGACTAGGTGATTTAGTAGCAG
The DNA here is from genome assembly GCA_903959355.1 of uncultured bacterium. Lineage (GTDB taxonomy): Bacteria > Patescibacteriota > Microgenomatia > UBA1400 > PJMF01 > UBA1364. Next base: position 1,567 of record CAJBWJ010000012.1, on the reverse strand, counting down.
TTAAAGTTGCCGTTGGTGAAAGAGTAATAGTAGCCGATGGAGTGGCCGTTGGTGACAGGGTAATTGTGGCTGACGGAGTAGCAGTTGGCGAAAGAGTAATAGTTGCTGAAGGGGTCGCAGTTGGCGAAAGAGTAATTGTGGCTGACGGAGTAGCAGTTGGCGAAGCTGTTGGCGAAGCTGTTGGCGAAGCTGTTGGCGTAGCGACTGCGCAAGCAGTCATGGTTGTCGTCCAAGCACCGCCAGCACTAGGACAGCAATAATCTCTGCCTCCACAAGGCTCAATTCTTCCAGCCCAAGCACAAGTGCTATCAGCTGAAGAACCATCAGATTCTGGAGGATGACAATTGCGCAAAACGCCATCGTTACCAGGACATTGCTCAGTACATGCAGTTGCTTCTTTTCTTGTATCTTGGCTATTTTTAATAACGAGAGAAATAGTTACTATACCAATAATCAAAATTGATAAAATAATTGCAGCAATTTTATAAGTCTTTTTCTTCTTAAGTTCTTTTTCGGATGCTAGTTTCTCTATTTCCTGAGGCACTTCTTTAATAGGAGGTGCATTTAAAATGGGAGTAGCAGATGGTGGAGTTGGGAGTGTAGTTGTTGGAGTCGTAGATGAAATAATTGGTGAAACTGATTGAGTAGTTGGCGGAACTGACTGAGTAGTTGGCGCAGAAACCTTACCAACAACCGGATTGGTAGCACCAGAGAAACCTACGCCTGGCAAATCTGACATGTCCTAAGCATACTAGAAATAGAAAAGTCTTGTAAAGAAGCAATGATTTTAAGGATATATAATTGCCTAAATAATGAACCTATATCTACATTTTCCATTTTGCCAGCAAAAGTGCTTTTATTGCGATTTTATTTCTTTAAGCAATCAAGAACACTTAATCGATGAATATTGCCAAAATTTAATTAAAGAAATTGAAATTTATGGGAAAAAATTTGAACATATCGGTATCGATACTATATATCTAGGCGGCGGGACACCTTCCATTGTTGATTCTAAAAATTTAGAAAAAATTATCAAAGCCATAAGAGAAAATTTTCAAGTAAATGAAAAAGCCGAAATCACTATTGAAGCCAATCCTGACTCTCTCAGCAAAGAAAAGCTAAAAAAATATTTAGAAATAGGCATAAATCGATTAAGCATAGGAGTTCAAGCCTGGCAAAACGATTTACTTAAATTAATTGGCCGAACTTATAAAATAGAGGTTTTTACACAAGCTTACAAATGGGCTAGAGAAGTTGGCTTCAAAAACATTAATTTAGATTTAATTTTTGCCCTTCCAACTCAAACAAAAAAACAGTGGCAAGAAAGTTTGACTCAGATCATTGCTTTAGATCCAGAACACATCGCTTGCTATAGCTTGGAATGGGATAATAATTCAATTTTTGGCAATCAACAAAGAAATAACAAAATAAAAAAAGCCACCGATAATCTCGACCGCCAAATGTACCGCTTAGCTTGTAAATATTTAGAAAAAGCTGGCTATCATCAATATGAAATCTCTAATTTTTCTAAAAAAGGTTTTGTATGTCAGCACAATGCAGATTTCTG
>CAJBWJ010000011.1 GCA_903959355.1 uncultured bacterium | reverse complement strand
ATATTTATCTAAAATATCTTTAATATCTTCGTCAAACATGGGCTTAGTTTAGCACAAATTTAAGGCTAATTTATGACAAACGGAGACAAAAAGTGCTACCTTTGCCAAGCTGGCTAGCTACACTCAATTCACCATTTAAAAGATCAGCTATTTCACTCGCAATAGACAAACCAAGTCCAAAACCCTTTGATTCATTTTTATTGCGTGAAGCTTCAATTTTATAGAAACGATCAAAAATTAAAGGTAACTTTTCTTTACTAATTCCCACGCCACTATCTTTGATTTGAAAAACAGCTTTCTTTTTTTCCATAAAGAAAATCAGGCTAATTTTTCCATCTTTTGGAGTGTATTTAATAGCGTTGTCTAGGAAAATAGATAGCAATTGAAGCAACTTGTCGTAATCAGTTTTAAATAAAACATGCCTAGCATTACCAATAATTTTAATGTTTTTATTTTTGGCAATTGCTTTAAATTTATTAATTAATTCATCAGATAACTCATCAAGAGCAATGCTTTGATAATTAAGCATTTGTCTATGATTTTCAGTCTTAGAAAGAAGCAATAAATCGTTACTTAATTTTTCTAAACCTTCGATATCTTTTAGATTATCTTTAAGAATTGAGATCGCTTGTTCTTTATTAATTTTTTTATCTTTAAGATTAACTTCCAAAGTAGTTTTGATGGCAGTAAGCGGAGTGCGTAATTCATGAGCAGCATCAGCAGTGAATCTTTTTTGCGCTTTGAGAGATTTTTCAATTGGAGCCAGTGTTTTGCCAGCTAATATATAAGCTAAAAAAGTAGAAATTGCTAAAATTCCTAAGTCTATAAAAGCTAAACTAAGTAACAAGCTTTTTTTAGCAGAATTAAAACTTTGAGTAAATTCTTCTGATTGAAAATTAAATGGTTGAACATCAAGATCATCTAAATTTTTTGACAAATGAGAAGGCAGCGAAACACTGAGCTCCTGAGTTGTAATGTTAAATTCTAAACGACTTAAATTATCAAAAAGTAGCATCGAGCCAGCTCTGTAAATTAGAGCTGAAAATAAAAGTAAAATAAAAGAAATCGTCAAAAAATACCACAAGGTCAATTTGAGACGCGCTGATTTGAACATAGATTACTCTCCAATTTTATATCCAAAACCTCTAACTGTGTGGATTAAAGGTTTTTTGTCTTTGAAAGGCTTGTCTATTTTATTTCTTAAATATCCTACATAAACTTCGACCGTATTGAATAAAATATCCGCCTCATAATCCCAAACATTAGCTATGATCTGATCTTTACTTAAAATTCTGTTTTTATGACGCATGAGATACTCCAAGAAAGTAAATTCTTTTCTTGATAAATCAATATTCTTACCAAATCTCTTCACTTCAAAATTCTTTGTGTCTAATTCTAAATCATCAATTTTTAGAATAAAGCTTTGCTGTAATTTTGGTCTTCTGGTCAAAGCTCTAACGCGAGCCAGAAGTTCTGCGAATGCGAATGGTTTGACTAGATAGTCATCTGCTCCAAAATTTAGTGCAGAAACCTTGTCTTCCAATTCACCCTTTGCTGTCAAAACTAGAATAGGCGTATGAACTTCGTCTGCTCTTAAATTCTTACAAACCGTCAGACCATCCATTTTTGGAATCATCAAATCAAGAATAATTACTTCATAATCATTGGAGCTAGCTAAATCAAAAGCAACCTCTCCGTCAAATGCTGTTTCAACTAGAAAATTCTCTTGTTCTAAACCTTTTTTGATAGATTGACTAATGCGATGCTCATCTTCGACTAATAAAACTTTCATAATTATATGAATT
>CAJBWJ010000010.1 GCA_903959355.1 uncultured bacterium | reverse complement strand
TAATATATAAAATACACAATTTTTTATTCAATGAAATTAAATAAAAATCATCATTTATTATTAGTTTTTTTTACATTGTTAATTGTCATTGGACTGATATTCAAAATAGGATATTCAATTAATAAAAATTTTAAAAAAAATGTCCAAATTTCAGAAAAATGTTCTAATTGCAACATTTTTATTATCGATATCGATCTTCTTAGAGCAGATGCTTTGCCATGCTATGGATATGATAGAAACACCGCTCCAAATATATGCTCATTTGCTAAAAAATCAGTAATTTTCAATGATAACTATGCAACGGCAACCTGGACACTTCCTAGTATCTTTTCAACAACAACATCACTTTATGAATCATTTCATGGCGTACATAATGAATATGTAGATAAACTTTCTCAAGAAATACCCACTCTTGCTGAAACACTTCAAAAAAAAGGTTATCAAACAGCTTTTGTAGCCAATTGGATTGATTACGCTGCAATTCTGACTCAAAATAATGGCGGATTGCGTGGCTATGATCTGGTTACAGACAAACCAATTGAACAAGTTTTATCTGATTTGTCTAAAGATTCCAAACCATGGTTCATACATTATTATCTTCAAGATTTGCACATGCCATATCTAATTCCAGAAGATACAAAACCAATTGATAGTAAAATGATTCCTCCAAAAAAACTTCTTATAACACCAAGCGATTATAATATCGCTCTTAATTCCTACTTAAAGGAGCATTATTTAGAAGTTTTCCAAAAAGAAGCAATTGATAAATACAAATCAATTATTTTTTCTAAAGAATCACCAAATGACACAAGCTTAACTCAGCTTTTTTATGAACTATACGATTCAAATAAAAATCAACCAGATAAGTATTTAATAGATGCATGGAAACCAAGACAAAATGTTTATATGGATTCTTTTGATCAAAAAAAACAATCAGATCTTGACTATGTCAGAATGTTATATGACACGAATATTAAAATTCTAGATGACAGATTGAAAACTCTTTTAGATCAATTAGCTTCAGAATCTCTTTCAAAGCAAACCATAACAGTAATAATGTCTGATCATGGAGAAAGTTTTGGTGAACATGGAAAATTTAATCATGAATCAGACTATCATTCTGAATTATTTTACACACCTTTAATTATTCGCTCTTCTTTTTTGCCTCAAAAAAGATTAGAGCAAACATCAAGCAACATCGATATATTTCCAACTCTTCTTGATTTAATTGACATAGAAAAACCTAGTGGATTACAAGGATATTCTTTAGTACCAAATATTAATAATAGCAATTTCATTTCAAAACCCTATGTTCTAAGTGAAGATCGAAATGGAGGAATTATCTTACAAAATAAAAATTGGCTATACTTCCTTCCTGGCGATGCAACTGATGAAAAACAATCAATACTCCATGAAAAGAAAACTGATCCAAATGAAGAAAAAAACGTAGCTGATAAATATCCAGAGCTAACATCGTCACTTTATAAACAAGCTAGTATTTTTCGTTCTTATAACAAAATTTCAGACGATGTAGAAAAAATTCCAGATCCAGATGCAATACAGCTAGATCCAAAAAAAATAAAGCGTCTTCAAAAAGAAGGATATTTTTAAAATAAACTTTAAATTTTGTTTTCAAAAGCTAAGACATCGTGCATAAAAAATAACTAATGTGTCATAATAAATCTATGTCTATACAAAATCAGCTCTACCTTCGTATTATAGATCAATTTCCTAACCCTATATGGCGAGCTGGACTGGATGCTAAATGCGACTTCTTTAATCAATCCTGGCTTAAATTCACCGGGAGAGCCATGGAACAAGAAATGGGTAATGGTTGGACCGAAGGAGTTTATAAAGAAGATTTTGACCAATGTTTAAAAACATATCTAGATGCTTTCGGCAAAAAAGAACCATTCTTAATGGAATATCGCCTTAAACATGCAGATGGAACCTATCATTGGATCCTTGACAGTGGTTCTCCTTTTTTTGATGAAGACAAAACCTTCTTGGGCTACATTGGCTCTTGTTATGATATCAACGAAGCTAAAAGTTACTCTTTAGAAATCGAGTCTATGAATAAAACAATGATCGATCGAGAATTAAAAATGATTGAATTAAAGAAAAGAGTCGAACAATTAGAAAGCATACTTGCTTCAAAATAATTATTAATTTTTGCTATCTTTGTATATATGAAAAAAACTCCCATTTTATTAAAAGTAATCGTTGTCACTATATTAGGTGCTATAGCTGCGTTTTTTATACTTGTAAAAAAATCTGACAATCCCAGTTCAAATAGTAATTTGGGTGAGTGCTCTCAATTCTCAAATAAAGATGGATATACTGGCTGTATGAGCATTATTAGTGGCAAAGAAAAGAAATGCAAATTTAAAGTTGATAATAAGATAAACGAAGCTACTCAACAGATGGAGTTTACTTATACTTGTTCACCAAAATAACCAAGATATTTGCCGTATTACAATTTTTACAATTAATCTAAAAAAACAATAGTTACACCATTTTCATTGGCACAAAAAATTTCACAGAAAAGTATTATCGAGATAAGAATGGATGTATATTCCCGTAAGAAATAGTTTAGTACAAGACAAAAATTCACTTGAAGATAAATCCAAAACTTCTATCTTAAACAAGTAAATGTTTAGTAAGCTTTTTTTACGCCGTTTTTTAGGGCTTTTTCAGCATTGTCTTTAGACATCATTGCACAAACAGTCGTTCCACACTTCTCGTGCTTCCCCTTGGCCATAAAGCCACCCTTTTCAGTTTTGTGAATTTCTGGGGCTGATAATTCAACGCCTTTTTCCTTACATTTAACGCAGTATCCTGTAACCATATCGACCTTCCTTTAATTAATATATATCCGCACTCATTGTAACGCCTTTTTAGGATTCTCAATACCCTAAAGTTAAAAATTGGTCTGTCGGGGTTTTATACTGAGTCAGATAACTAACTTCAAAACCAAAAGTCAACATATAAATTATTTAACGACAAGACGAAACACTTTTGTTCCAAGAAAATACCGAATGAAAGACACTAGGAAGACTTTCATAATTGTAAAGTGGCCCATCGTAACATTCATTTTGTCCATTAATTTCACTGCATGAATATCTCCATTTACAGCCAAATCCCCACAAACAGATAGCTACGAACAAAAAGAAAGTACCTATAAAAATAATTGCAAAATTTCTTTTACCCATATTCATATAATATCAAATCAGCATGTAGTTTGCCATACGACAAACCAAAAGTGATGACGGAAGTCATACTCAAATAATATTCGAATCCAGTTTATTTTATTTGGAAAATATTTTATTACTTGATATATTAAGTCTCAATCAGCTCCTCATCTCCTCACTTACACGAACTATCTCTGGAGTTCTAATATTAGTTAAATATATTTAAAGGGTAAGAAGAAATGGCCGTTTTGAATATTTCATAGAAAATTAACTATATGTGTAATACATATAAATACTTAGTGTTTTTTATGTCTTAAAATCTTTAAACTTTTGAATTGATTTGCTCCTGATTAAATCTAGAAAACCTCCAGGATTTAAATATCTACCTAAACCTCCATCTGATCCAATTGGTTCAATTGTCATTAGGGCAGCCGTTTCCTCTGTTATAGATAGCTCTTTTTGCAGATATAGCATGCACTCAACCATTTGTTTAAGTGGTGGACTAACCACATTTATATGGCGTGATCCAAGAATACTGGCAGCCAAATCACTTTTCACCCCTAATTGCTTAGCTACTTCAGAGTATTCAGCAGCTTTTTGCATTGCCCATTTTTTATTAAGATTACCTGGTGCTACTGCAGTTCTGACAGCAGCAATGGTTTTATCATCAACGTGTTCCTGAGCCAATTTGTAGCAATCGATTAAGTACTTATGTGCACTTAAGTGATTAACGGCACTGCCACCAAGAAAAGCTGCTGAAATATCATCAAACCCACCATCTTTAAATGTCTGAAAATATTTAATTGATCTATCCCAACCAATAAGCGGTAAATTGGGGATGGGATGCATGTTGACCAAAATTGCGGCAGATACTTTATTAATACCCTTTTGCACAAAATATTCATATTGTTTTTTGGCAGTTTTTTCCATGCCAATTCCATGTTCCCATGTGGTAACCATTGCTCCCCTAACAAACTCGTCTGATCTTGTTACGTATATTTCTTGATTGTGAACACGTTCTGAATGTATTGGATTGAGCATAGTAATTATTTTCTTAAGGTATTTATATTCTTGTATCCAGTATCGAATTATTCACATTAACACTGAGTATAACTATACTACTCACAAATTAATTTTGAAAATTAACTAAAAAAGCATTATTTATAATAATGAAGTATAGATTGATATGTAGGAGAATATTTGATTTGCTCCCCCTAGTAAACGTATTTAGGAACAGAGAAATCGAGCTTGGCTTTAGTTTGGGGAATGTAACTGATATTATCAATTACACCACCACAAAAAACAAGATTTTTTAATTGGTGCTGAGGTAACAATTGGTTGAGGTGGAATAATCGTTGGAGTTAAAATTTTAGTGGTTGTTATTGTTGGCACGACAACAACTTTTTTAGTTGTCAAAACTGTTTTTATCGGCTTAATATTTTTAAAATATTTTTGTGAATTAGTTTTAATTTGCATAATATTACTCCAATCCCCTGTCATACAACCATTTTGTCCACGGACTTTAAAATAATAAATAGTATTTGGTTTTAATAAATTAATTGTATAATTTTGCACACCTTCACGAGCTAGGGTAACTTCGGCTCCATTTTCCTGTGCATTTGGTTTAGTAGAAAAACTAAAGACATATTTATTGGTGTTTGATATTGGAGTAAAGAATAATTTAGCTAAGTTTTTTGTAGTATTTATTTGAAATAAATCTGGGGCAGATGATGATTTTTCATCGTTACATATTGGGGTGGAATTATTATTTGAAGAATTATTAGAATTATTATTTGAAGTTGAATTATTTGACCCAGATGCAACTAAAACAGTCACAGTATAATTTAAAGTTGAAGAATTAGCCGCAGTTACGGTATAAGTAACAGGGTTTGTAAAATTTTGAGCCACTCCAGTATTTGGACTAATTGAAGTACCAGTAAATGTAATTGTTGGAACTAAAGTTGTAACATCAGTATTAAAAGGTACATTTAATGTTACTGTTTTTGCAGTTTCATCAATAGTGCCAGTGACACCAGGACTAAGTGTATTAAAATCAAAAGCAGTGATTGCTTTTGTCGCACTTAAAGCAAAAGTAAAAGTTCTTAATTCAGTAGAATCAATACTACCACTAGTACCTACCATATAAGATTTAGTTGTATGACTACCTAATGATAAACTGCTAAAAGTCTGATTATATTGAAAATTCGAAGCATCATATAATGATTTTATTTCAGATAAAGATAATGCCCTATTCCACAGAGTCACATCATCAATTTTTCCCGAAAAAAATGATCCTATCAAATTTGAAGCGCCAATAGTAACAGGAGACGCAATGGCATGAATTGAACCAGTAGTAGGTGTAGTTGCGACAAGGGTTCCTCCAACATATAATTTCACATTTTCTCCATCATACGTCCCCACCAAGTGATACCACTGACCAGAATTTAATTGTGTAGGTGACGTCGCCCAATGATATTCATGATCTTCAGTCATAATTGAAAAAGTTGCCCCACCCCAACTATGATCCCAATCTAAATCATACGAACCATCAGTATCGGCATGACCAAGAATTCTGGAATACGCGGCACCGTTTGAATTTGTATTTGAATATGCCCAGGCTGAAACAGTTAATTTATTTGTAGTATCCATTGTATAGGCGGAAGAAGAAGGTATGGAAAAATAATTTGCAGTTCCACCAAAATTAAATGCCCGACCAAATTTTCCTGAAACATAAGCCCCTCCGGTATACAATTCAAGTTCGTTTATTTGTGGCCACCAATTTGAAGGGTCGCCTGAGTTTAAAAATATTCGGTAATAACGATAACTAGTCGAATTTGAAAAGGTATCTGTATACCAAGTACTCATAACCCCATGACTAAATGAACTAAGATCTGTCCAGGTTGAATCATTATTTGAACCTTGGATTTTTCCACCCAAAGCAGTACTTGGAGAGCTGTAATACATTCTCGTCTTTGTGACAATTTTTTCATTTCCCACTCCAAGATCAATTTTAAGCCAATGGGTAAATCCAGGACGTAAATCTGAACCACAATACCAATAACTTTCAATATCTCCATCAAAGGCCTGAGTTGGACCAGCAAATGATGACCAGGGTGGATAGGTATCGTCAGCTGTGGCAATACCTGATGATGTATTTACCTTAGTATAGGAAGAATCAGTGGATATAGGAACACCAGTGTTACCCAAACCCGATTCATCATTGCCGTTGTTTTCCCCTCGCCACCACCCCACCAATGAGCTGTCAAAATTATTTAATACATAATGTTGACTTGGATCAGCTGTAGAAACTTTAATTGTTGGATCAGAATTCACAGTAGAACCATCAGGTGGAGTTGGATCAGTAAAACTTGCTGAAAATTGGGCGTTTACAGTTGAATTGGAAAATAGAAAAAGAAAAATAAAGACCAAAAATATTTCGACAAAATTCAATACTTTAGGATAGCATTTTTCCATATATTTAAGAATATCATAAATAGTTTTTACCAACACCACCATAGGAAACATTTCTTTTGTGGAGTAGGGGTGGTGGGAGGAGAGGAAACGGGTTTGATGATCTCCGGACTTGGTGTCAGGATTGGTTGAGGTTTGATAACTGTCTTTAGAATAGAGTCTCCAAAGGTGGTGATTCTTCTCTGACTTTGTAAGAAGATAGATTTGATCAGGCTACCTTTGTAAAAAGGGGTTGCTCTTGTTGTTCCTTTTGCTTTGGTGACGATTTTCATGATGTTACTCCAACCTCCTGGCATACAACCGTTCTGTCCTCTTACTTTGAAGTAGTAGGTGGTGTTTGGTTTGAGTAAGCTAATGGTGTAGTTCTGGACTCCTTCTTTGGCTAGAGTTACTTGAGTACCGTGTTCTTCGGCACTGGCCTTGGTAGAGTAACTAATGTTGTAGGTATTGATATTAACAATGGGAGCAAAGAAGAGTTTGGCTGTATTACCAGTTACATCAATTTGGAACAAGTCAGATACAGACACTGGAGAAGAATCACCACAAGAAGAAGCAGAGTTTGCCGGAACACTACTAGTTGGAGAAGATGTTACCGAAACACTAGAGGTGTCCTCAGCCTTTGTAATTCCAAACAGTCCAAATACCGAGAAATGATTGGTAGAACAGGTGACTGTTTTTGCCAGAGTATCAACAACACAATCGGTAAGTTGTGTCCATGTACTTCCATTCCAACTCCATATGGTGAGACTAGATTCATCAAGAGTAGTAATGTCGCCAGCTTCATAGGTGATAGAGATAGTGAGTGGTGTTACAAATGTTGAGACGATAGTGGCATTACTTGTTTGAGCTTTCAGCTCATACATATAGGTGCCGACACTGGTAAAACCAGTTGGGAGAGCGGTTTCCGCAATCACAGTTTCAACATCGAGTTGATGGGCTTGAAAGACAGCATCTTGTGTGGAATAGTCTGGAGGGATGGAGAGAGAAAGCCCGGTGTCATTGACTTCAAGCAGGTCGAGAGTTCCTCCCAAGTCTACTGTTGCTTGGATATCACTTTCAGAAATAACTGGAGCCTCACTAGTACAGCCTGAGGTAGTAAATGTACCGTCTGTACTTGCTCTTGTATTTGTTAAAGCATCTTCTGTCAGGAAGTGGTAGTGATAAGTAGAACAAGTAGTGAGACTAGATAGGGAAACAGTATGAGAATTAGCGCGAGGAGAAACATTAGATTTACTTGTTGTTGATCCGTAACTATCTGTTAAGCCATACTCCAGTTGAGTAGAACTCTCTTCATCAGATGTCCAGTTGATCGTAGCAGAAGAAGATGATGTATCACTGGACGTGAGTGTTGCAATGGGGGCTGTCGTATCCACCGTTACTTCACTTGTTGACTCACTTCCTTCATTCCCTGCAGTGTCTACCCCTTTTACAAAGAAGTTGTAAATACCTTCGGTGAGAGAGGTGACAATGCTGTTTACTGCACTCGTTCCACTCGTTATTGCAGTGCCTGTTGTACGCCAAAGGTAGTTGGCAACTCCAGACACAGCGTCTGTGGCTGCGGTGAATGTCCATGTTTGTGTTGTAGAGTTTGTGGGTGTTGTTGTTGAGGGAGTGCCGGGATCGGATGGAGCTGTAATATCTACCTTGACTAGGTTTGTTGCCGTCTTTACTGATTCTGTATTTCCGGCTTCATCTACTGAGAGATATTTTATGGTATACGTACCAGAAGAGGAGAGAACGACACTTGTTCCAGATGCTGAGGATAAAGTGGGGTCATCTCCATTGGTGGTGTAATAGGTAGTGGTACATCCACTTCCTGCGGTATCACTACAAGAGAGAGCTATGGTAACTATGGTGTTGTGCCAAGAAGAATCAGTATTGTCAGTTGTAATGGGAGCGGCGGTATCAATCTTTACAATATTTGCTGAGGTGTAAGTAGCTTGGTTGGTGACTGTGTCGGATATTTTGTACTGATACTGATAACAATTGCCCGTTACACCAGTTGCATCCACAAAGTTAGGATAAGTACCTGTGGGACTTATCGATTCAAAGATTCCGAATGTCCCACATGTTCCGTCAGAGAGCGCTGCAGACTTTCTTTGTACCACTCGGCTAGAGGTCTCCAGGCCCGATGCTGTGTCTGTTCCATCATTTGCGGTGAGGGCGACTGATGTTGTTTTTTGACTTCCATTGACGTAAGAGATGGAGCCGCCAGCGGGCGCTGTTGTGTCTACCATCAGCGAGCTGGTAGACTCGCTCCCTTCATTTCCTGCACTGTCTTCTCCTTTCACAAAGAAGCTGTAGATACCTTCAGTAAGTGAGGTAACTATAGTATTTACTGCACTCGTGCCACTCGTTATGGCTGCGCCTGTTGTCCTCCATAAGTAACTAGCAACTCCAGATACTGCATCCGTTGCTGCAGTAAATGTCCAGGTTTGGGAAGTAGAGTTAGTGGGAGTAGTTGTTGAAGGAGTGCCAGGATCAGATGGAGCTTCTGTGTCGACTTTTACAACATTAGAATTTGTGTAGGTTACTTGATTGTTCGCATTATCTGAGATCTTATATTGGTACTGATAACAGGTGCCTGTAGTAACTGTTGAATCGGTAAAGTTTGGATAGGTGCCGCTTGGAGTAATTGTTGAGAAGCTGCCAAAGCTTCCGCAAGCTCCAGCACTAAGAGCAGCAGATTTACGCTCTGTAATACGGGATGAAGTGTTAAGCCCTGAGTCAGAGTCAGTTCCATCAGAGATGGCAAGAACAACAGAACTATTTGTTTCATACCCATTGATATATGAGATGTAACCAGTAGTAGGAGTAGTGGTTTCGATCTTCACAGTATTTATTGCAGTCTTCACTGTCTCTGCGTTTCCGGCTACATCTACTGAGAAGTATTTAATGATGTAGGTTCCAACATCTGAAAGACTAATACTAGTGCCTACTGTTGAGCCTGTGGTTGGAGTAGTGCCATCTGTGGTGTAGTAAGTAGTAGCACAACCACTTCCGGAGGTGTCACTGCAAGAGAGAGTGACATCAACAGTAGTATTACTCCAAGAAGCAGAGACGTTATCAATAGTAATTGGGGCAGCGGCATCTACCTTCACTACATTAGAATTTATGTAGGTTACTTGATTCCCTGCATTATCTGAGATTTTGTATTGATATTGGTAACAGGTGCCGGTAGCAACTGTTGAGTCAACTAAGTTTGGATACGTGCCGCTTGGAGTAATGATTGAGAAACTACCAAATGATCCACAAGTTCCAGCAGATAATGTAGCTGATTTTCTTTGAGTAATTCGAGATGAAGTGTTAAGTCCTGAGTCAGAGTCAGTTCCATCAGAGACGGTAAGAGCAACAGAAGCTGTGGTTTGGTATCCGTTTGTATATGAGATGGAGCCAGTAGAAGGACTTGTTGTTTCTATCTTCACTTGGTTGGCAGCTGTCTTCACTGTTTCTGTGTTGCCCACCGCATCAACTGAGAAGTACTTGATGGTGTAGGTACCAACTGAAGAGAGTGAGAAAGATGTTCCTGCTGTTGATCCTGTGTTTGGAGTAGTTCCATCTGTTGTGTAGTAAGTAGTAACACAGCCACTTCCTGAGTTATCACTACAAGAGAGAGTGATATTAACTGTACTATTACTCCAAGAAGCAGAGACATTATCGGTTGTAACTGGAGCTGTAGTATCCACTGTTGCTGAGCTGGTTGATTCGGTACTACTATTTCCTGCATTATCTACTGATTTAACAAAGAAGTTATAAATACCTTCTGTGAGAGAAGTGATTACACTATTAACAGCACTGGTACCACTCGTTATGGCGGTTCCTGTTGTTCTCCAGAGATAATTTGCTACGCCAGACACAGCATCTGTTGCGGCAGTAAATGTCCATGTTTGGGAGGTAGAGTTTGTTGGAGTGGTGGTTGATGGTGTACCAGGATCGGTTGGTGCTCCTGTGTCGACTTTTACAATATTAGTGCTTGTGTAGGTTACTTGATTACCTGCATAGTCTGAGATCTTGTATTGATACTCATAACAGTTGCCGGTAGCAACTGTTGAGTCAACGAGGTTTGGATAAGTGCCAGTTGGAGTAATGGTTGCAAAGCTGCCAAAGCTTCCGCAAGTGCCAGCGGATAATGTTGCTGATTTTCTCTGAGTTATCCGAGAAGAAGGGTTGATTCCGGAAGTGGCATCAGTTCCGTCAGAAACAGTAAGAGCTACAGAGGCGGCGGTTTGATATCCATCAGTGTAGCTAATAGAGCCACCACTTGGAGCTGTGGTTTCGATGCGTACTTGGTTCTCGGCAGTCTTAATTCCTTCTGTGTTAAGGGCAACATCAATTGAGAAATATTTGACAATGTATGAGCCGATACTAGAGAGGGTAAAGCTGTTTCCTTGGCTGGAGCTTGTAGTGGGGATACTACCATTGGTGGTGTAATAGGTATTGGTGCACCCACTTCCCTCTCCATCAACGCATAATAGATTTACGAGAACAGCGGAATTGTGCCAAAAAGCATCAATATCATCGGTCGTAAAAGGAGGAGTAACATCGATTTTCACCGAGTGACCGGCTGTCCTAATGGTTTCGGCGTTACCAGCGTGGTCGACTGAGAAATATTTGACAGTATAGACACCATCTGAGGGAAAAGTGGTAATGATACCTTGAGGTGAACTAAGAGTAGGGTCACTCCCATCTGTCGTAAAGTAGGTAGCAGCACAATCACTGCCAGCATCAGAACAAGAGAAGTCCACGTCCACACTCACATTGTGCCAGGATGAGTCGGTATTGTCTGTGGTAACTGGAGCAGTAGTATCTACCTTCACTACATTAGAATTTATGTAGGTTGCTTGATTCCCTGCGTTGTCTGATATTGTGTATTGATATTGGTAACACGTATTTGTTGCAACTGTTGTATCAACTAGGTTTGGATAGGTGCCAGTGGGAGTAATGGTTGCAAAGCTGCCAAAGCTACCGCAAGTGCCAGCAGATAATGTGGCTGATTTTCTTTGTGTGATTCGAGAAGAAGTGTTAAGGCCCGATGTTGCGTCAGTTCCATCAGTAACTGTGAGGGCAACAGAGGCTGTTGTGTAGTAGCCGCTCGTATAGGAGATAGATCCACCAGCTGGAGCAGTTGTTTCGATCTTTACAGTGTTTGCTGCAGTCTTCACTGTTTCTGTGTTGCCCACCGCATCAACTGAAAAGTATTTAATCGTGTAGGTGCCCACCAAGGAGAGTGATATGGATGTTCCAGCCGTAGAGTCTGTCGTTGGAATATCTCCATTTGTTGTGTAATAGGTTGTTGCACAGCCACTTCCGGTATCATCGCCACAAGATAAGGTAATGGTGACTTCACTATTGTTCCAAGAGGTAGAAATGTTATCAGAAGTAACGGGAGCAGAAGTATCTACATTTACAGCACTTGTTGACTCATTACTTGTGTTCCCTGCAGTATCAACTGACTTCACAAAAAAGTTGTAGAATCCTTGGGTAAGAGAGGTAGCAATGCTGTTTACGGCACTAGTGCCACTGGCAATAGCGGCACCAGTTGTTCTCCAGAGATAGTTGGCTACTCCAGATACAGCGTCTGTCGCCGCAGTAAATATCCATGTTTGGGAGGTTGAGTTGGTGGGCGTGGTGGTTGAGGGAGTACCGGGATCAGTTGGAGCTCCGGTATCTATCTTCACAGTATTTGTTGCAGTCTTCACTGATTCGGTGTTTCCGGCTGCGTCCACTGAGAAATATTTAATAGTATATGTCTCGGTAGAAGAAAGTGAAAAAGATGTTCCTGCAGTTGATCCTGTGGTTGGAGTAGTACCATCAGTAGTGTAGTAAGTAGCAGCACAATCACTGTCTGCATCTGAGCAAGAGAAGTTCACGTTTACACTCACGTTATGCCAAGAAGAATCAGTATTGTCAGAAGTTACTGGAACAATAGTATCTACCTTTGCTACATTAGCATTTATGTAAGTTACTTGATTGCCTGCGTTGTCTGATATTTTGTATTGGTATTGGTAACAGTTGCCGGTGGCAACTGTTGCGTCAGTGAAGTTAGGATATGTTCCTGTTGGAGTAATGATGGAGAAGCTGCCAAAGCTTCCACATGTGCCAGCTGAGAGTGCTGCGGATTTACGCTCTGTAATACGGGTTGAAGTGTTGAGGCCAGATGCTGCATCTATTCCATCTGCGACAGTTAGGGGAACAGATGCTATTGTGTAATAGCCATCGGTGTAGGAGATAGAGCCGGTGGATGGGGCATCTGTATCAACCTGTATAATACTTGTTGAAGTGTAGGTTGCCACATTGCCCACATTATCATAAGCCTTATATTGATATTGGTAGCAATTACCAGTGGTTACCGTAGAGTCTATAAAGCTTGGATATGTTCCAGTTGTAGTTTTGGTAGAGAAGGTCCCAAAACTTCCACAAATTCCTCCTGTAAGTGTTGCTGATTTTCTTTGAGTAACACGAGATGTAGTGTCTACACCTGATAAAGCATCTGTGCCGTCGGCAACAGCGAGAGTTACAGAAGTGTTTGTTTGATACCCATTGGTATAGCTAATAGAGCCACCTATTGGAGCCGAAACATCCCACATTAATCTCGTAATATATGGTACCGGGCCGCTGATGAAGCTGGTAAAGAGTCCTCCAATCAGTATCCTGCCATCACTCTGAATAGCAATGGCATTGACAATGTCATTTGTCCCTGTAGGAGGGTAAAGATCATCGGTATATGTGTCCCCGCTGCTAGAAAGCAGAGCAACGTAATCTCTATTCAATTCGACTAACAGTCCAGGGCGATAAGGGCGATTATTAGTGTACGATACAAAATCTCCTCCAATCCAAATCGCGCCATTAGACTGGATGGCAAGAGTAAAAATAGGTCCACTCGCCCCAGCGCCATCTATGCCATATGCAAGAAAGCCAGTGTCCAGCGACCCGTCGGTATTGAGGCGGGCGATACAACCTCTTTTCACAGCGTTAACGCGGGTAAAATCTCCGCCAATCAGGATCTTGCCATCAGGTTGGACGGCGATGGTATAAACGACACCACTAGTACCTACCCCAGCCCCAGTGGCCAAGAAAGTGGCGTCCAGCGACCCGTCGGTATTGAGACGGGCAACTTTGCCTCTGTTCACAGCGTTAACGCGGGTAAAATCTCCGCCAATCAGGATCTTGCCATCAGACTGGACGACGATGGAGCTAATAGTGCCACTTGCCCCAGCCCCAGTGGCCAGGAAGGTGGTGTCAAGAGACCCGTCAGCGTTAAGGCGGGCAACGCCTCCTCTGGCCACTCCGTTGTAGGTAGTAAAGGCTCCTCCAATCAGTATCTTGCCGTCAGACTGGATGGCGATGGAGTTAACAGTACTACTTGCCCCAGCCCCAGTGGTCAAGAAAGTGGTGTCAAGAGACCCGTCGGTATTGAGACGGGCAACTTTGCCTCTGGCCACTCCGTTATAGGCGGCAAAGGCTCCTCCAATCAGGATTTTGCCGTCAGGTTGGACGGCGATGGAGTTAATAGTGCCACTTGCCCCAGCACCAGCTGCTAGAAAGGTGGTGTCAAGTGAGCCATCACTATTAAGTCGGGCAACTTTGCCTCTGGCCACTCCGTTATAGGTGGTAAATGCTCCTCCAATCAGGATCTTGCCATCAGACTGGACGACGAGGGAGTTGACAACACCGTTTGCCCCAGCACCAGTGGCGAGGAAAGAGCTGTCAAGAGACCCATCAGCGTTAAGGCGTGCAACGTAGCCTCTAGCCACTCCGTTATAGGTGGTAAAGGCTCCTCCAATCAGGATTTTGCCATCAGTCTGGAGGGCGAGGGAGTAGACCGTGTTGCCATTTACCCCAGCCCCAGTGGTCAAGAAAGTGGTGTCGTCTGTACCATCACTATTACGTCGGTCAATATACCCACCGAAGATGCCCCCTAGCAGTACCTTACCATCAGACTGGATAGCGATGGACTTGATTGAAGAATTTCCATTATAGGAAATGCTTGAAAAGCCAGTGTCTAAAGATAAATCGGTATTTATCCTGGCAATATCATTTTTTGCTACGCCGTTATAGTTGGTAAAGGCTCCTCCAATCAGGATCTTGCCATCAGGTTGGACGGCGAGGGAGTTGATGTCATAATCTGGACCAATCATAACTCCATTAACAAAACCAGGATCTAGAGCACCATTTACTAGAGCCCTGGCAGGAGCCGGGAAGCGAAATGCCAAAATGGCAAAAAGGAGAGTAAATACCACAACGAACCGAAAAATCCCCAAATAACACAAAATCTTTCTTGCCGTATAAATAAAAGGGTCGAAATAGTAATCCATAGAAGGGGAAAAACAGCTCATCAATATAAAATATACTGTATTCCGAATTCAACTACAACCTCAAAAAATCCTGATTTACCCCGAGCTGACTATCCCAAATAATATCTGGGTAAATCCTTAGGGTATCAACTATGTATTTCTTCCTCGCATCAAATACGGCCCGGTCTTTTGCCTCAAACTTTACCGTGATATAAGGACCGTTTTGGGAATAGCGGAATATCATCATGCCGTCTGCAAAATCTGCGCGTACACCATCATCTCCGAGAATAATCGATGAATCGGTAAATTGAGCATTGGGGAAATCAGTTCTAAATTTCTTAGCCAAGTCATCAATCACCGCAATTTTTTTGTCATCTGGGCACATAATCTTTATTTCCGGCGAAGAAATGTAACTGGGAAAACTCTCATATAGCTCTGAAAGCGACAGGCCCTTTTCAGATAAGTACTCCAAAATCCGCAAGGCGCCAAAGGCACCGTCGTCATGCCCAAAGAAGTTATCGGCGAATTACTGACGATGAGTATGACAAGTTCTTTCAGTCATTCCACGAGCAAAAGGCTGACATAACTACTCGCTTAGGGATGCTTCAAGAAGCCGAGGACAATTACTACATCACGGCTAAATACCTGCTAGAGCTATCAAATCGGGCTTACGAGCTTTTCAAAAGTTCAGAAGTTGAGGAAAGAAGGCAGTTAATCAAGCTAGTGCTATCGAACCTTAGGATAGAAGATAAATTAGTAAGATATGATGCGATAAAACCATTCGACACAATCTTAAATTATGCCAATAGTCAATCTTGGCTCCCCGAGCAGGCAGTTACACGAAAAAGGTGGGTTAGAAATTATTTATTAAAATTTATTGACAGCTAGCTTTAAATTATTCACCTAAATCTCTGATAAAGCTTTTATATTCTGAAAGCAATTGCGATATTAATTGGAATTCATCCAGTAAACTTTTAATATACTCGCCGCCTGTATTCTTATTTAGCCCAATAAGTTGATATTGAATTCCAGCTTTTCTAGCTTCCAACATACGGCAAAGATCTTCAAAAATCTGTCTAGCCACATCGAAATTAGATAGTTCAATTGCATTTACAATCTTATTGCACTGATCCTTACTGGGAAACCAAGATTTATTCACTCCCTGTGGAAAAAAGTCATCATCTTCATGCCAAGAAATCCATATTCTAATTTTGTCTAGAATACCAAGCTTACCAATCCCTTTTGACAAAAAATATTCTAAACCAGGTTCAGAAAACAATTCTTTATGCTGCAATTTCCACTCCTTAACCCTTGAATTGATAAGTATAGATAATTCTTGAAGTGAGCTTATCTCAGAAATTGAATGCAGCTCTTCTGGCAATTCTTGCTTGAGGTTTATTTTTAAAAAATTCAAAACCATATTTGCAATTTCCAGCAGAACGTTCTCATATTGCCCAATATTTCCAAATGGATCCATGGTTTGCATTACTTTAATGCGCGAGTCAGACGGATTGATAAAAGGATAATCAGCAAGATATTTAGGATCTGCAAAAACAAGAATATCTGTTGCTTTATTAAGCATCATCTCATCAACTTGCTTAATTTTCTTTCCTCGCATAGGACCTAAAAAACCAAATATTTTTCTCATCACCAGTAAAATATGTCCAGGCACTTCATGTTGAAAATTTTGCTTACTTACATCACCAAGGGCAGCAGAGGATGCGTCTATTCCAAGCAATTCAAGAAAAAATTCAGCCCACTGACTGCGTAAAACATTACCGTGGCAAAGACACAAAATAATCGCTTTTGATTCTTTTTCTGGACTTAGCGGCACTTCTCGATCTTTTTGATCAAACTGTTCGAATTTCTCTTTATGACTCATAAAATTAGTGGCAAAAATCATCTATACATTGAACTTATATGCCAATACATTAAAGCAAATGATTCACCATGTTTGAATATTATATCAAGAACTTATCTGGCGGTTCGTGCCACCAGACTAAGCTGTCCAGCAGGGGTTGTATAAGTGAAAAAAGATTGATATATAAAGCTAAATTGACTATCTAGAAAAAAGCTCCCCGACTAGGACTCGAACCTAGAACCTTGAAGTTAACAGTTTCCTGCTCTGCCATTGAGCTATCGGGGATTATTTACTTGTTAAAAACAGATGCAATTCTATCAACTAATCAGGCAAATTGAAAGAACTATTAAACTCGCTCAATTTCTCCAACTACCGCCATATGATCACTGGTATTGGGAACTACCTGCACATCGCTAACTAAGTAATGAAAACTAGTAAAAAGAGCATCCACTACCAGACGAATATCTTTGCCTGACTTATGCAAATTTTTATCAATCGTTGTCTCAACTTCTGCTGGAATATTATCAGTATATTTCTTAGCCAACGCAGACCAAATCTCAGCCCCACGCATGGCATTAAGATCGCCACAAAAGATCATCTCTTCAAACTGGTCTAGAAAAGCCTGCAAAACAATGTAATCCACTTTCTGAGCCTCAGTGGTTTCTGCCTTGCCTGACCAAGTAAAGTGGACTGTAGCCACCTGAAAGATCTGGTCGGCCACTTTGGCTTTAGCTACGATAACGACACGATCAATCAAATCTGGTTTTTCATTTTCAAAAGTGGCCACTATGCCATCTTTATGACCAAAATAATAAAAAGCTTCATGAGAAACAATTTCTTTGGCAAAAATGGCGAGGCCCCAATTACCGCGGACCGGCAAATGAATATTTGGCTTGGTGATATTGGCTTGAGGATAAAAAACGCAATTAGTCAAACCAGTGGTTTGCTTAATAATATCCAGATCTGCTTCAAAAATTTCCTGAAGAGCTAAAACATCTGGTTTTTCTGCGATCAGGAACGGCAAAATGCGTTCAAAATGTTTATCGCCTTCAATGTTAATTGAGACAAATTTCATAGGCAGGTACTGAATTACTCCAAAAAGTCTTGTAATTTCTTACGTTTACTTGGATGTTTAAGTTTACGAAGGGCTTTGGCTTCAATCTGACGAATACGTTCACGAGTGACACCAAATTCTTTGCCAACTTCTTCCAAAGTCATGGTTCTGTTGCCAGCTAGACCAAAACGCATTCGGAGAACCTTGGCTTCACGGTCAGATAGAGCTTTAAGCACTTCTTCGACATTTTCAGAAAGCATTTGCTTACTAGTAGTGTCATAAGGACTGTCTTGCTTATCATCAGCGATGAAATCGCCCAAAGTGCTGTCATCTTCGCCATCACCGACTGGAGTTTCCAGAGAAGTGGTGTTTTGAGAAATCTTGAGAATCTCACGGACTTTTTCCGGCTCTAGCTCCATTTTCTCACCAATCTCTTCTGGGGTAGGTTCACGGCCCAAATCTTGCATCAAGCGACGTGAGGTACGCATTAATTTATTGATCGTCTCTACCATGTGGACAGGAATACGAATGGTACGGGCTTGATCAGCAATAGAACGAGTAATCGCTTGGCGAATCCACCAAGTTGCGTAAGTGGAAAATTTAAAGCCTTTGGTCCAGTCATATTTTTCCACAGCACGAATCAAACCCTTGTTGCCTTCTTGAATTAAGTCAAGGAAAGTCATGCCACGACCAATATATTTCTTGGCGATAGAAACGACTAAACGTAAGTTAGCATCGATGAGACCCTTTTTAGCTTTATCGCTACCAGACTCAACTTCTTGAGCTAGGCGAATTTCTTCTTCACGATTAAGCAAAGGAATACGACCGATTTCTTTGAGGTACATTCTGACTGGATCAGAAACACCGACACTGCCAAGATTGGCCAAAACATCCAATTCTTGCTTGAGAACATCTTCGTCACCAGCGGTCTCATCTTTGGAAACTGATTCAAAAATATCAATACTTTTCTTGAAAAAACGATCATAAAGATCATCAAGCTCTTCAACGTAAATTTCTGGCTCAACAAAAACATCGAGGATTTCATCTTGAGTAACATAACCACGAGAGCTAGCTACTTTGAAAAGCTGTTTTATGTCTTCTACGAGAGATTTAGGAACTTTTTTGACTTTTTCTGGCTTTTCTACTGGAGCTTTTTCTGATTTCTCGGCTTTTTCTACTGGGGCTTTTTCTACTGACTTAGCGGGGGTTTTATCGGTCATAAGGCTATAATTATACAATTAAAAGTCAAAAAAGCAAACAACAAATCAGGGCTGATATATTTAGAATCGCTTGACAAAAAATTTTAGTAAAGTGGCCACTCTAATGTTGGAGTGAGAAAAACTGGCCTATGCTCTTGAACTACCACCATGTATTCAAACATGGCAGCTTTAGCACCAGAAGTTGATTTGACAGTCCAACCATCTTCTTCCATGTAAACGCCGTCATCTGCAGAAGCAATGATCTGCGCTTCAATACATAAAACTTCACCTCTTTTAAGAGTTAAACCTTTGCGAATTTGTCCCCAAGCAGGAATCTGTGGCTCATCATGCATAGTAAAACCAATGCCGTGACCAACATATTCTTTAACCGTGCTAAAACCAGCTTGCTCAGCTACATTAGCCATAGTAAAACCAAGATCACCAATTTTATTACCAACGATGGCTTTGCGAGCCGCTTCCTGAACACTGCGGCGAGCAATTTTCATTAAACGCAAATCTTCTTCGCTTGGCTCACCAATAGATTTAGTAAAACAATGATCAGTATAAAAACCATCATCAATAATGCCAAAATCAACTTTAACGATGTCACCTTTTTCTAGAGGAATATCGGTTGGAATGCCGTGAACAACGCCATCATTAACACCAATACAAGTGACATAAAGATAAGGATTTTTTCTAGAACCAACACCTTTAAATGCTGGGATAACATTGTTTTTCTGACAAAGCCTGGCAGCTAATTTATCTATTTCAATAGGAGTAGCTCCTTCGATAGTAGCTTGCCAAAGTTGCCAAAGAATGTCGGTAGATTTCTTACCAACTTCTTTATATTTCTCTAGCTGATGATCTGAATTTATTATCATATTTAGACTTGTATTTTACCACCTTTAAAGACCTATAAATCGCAAAGTTTCTGGAGAGAAAATATCATTAGTAATCATCGTATATTTATCAAGCAATTTAAGAAAAACTTGCAAATAAGGTTCAGAGCGAAGCTCTTTAGTTACATAAAGGTTGCGTGAAGGAATCCAAATTGTTTTGACTTTACCATCAAGTCCAGCTACGAAATCATGTTTACTGTCTCCAATATAGGTAACATTTTCACAAAAACCCAAATCTCCTTTTATTGGCTCAAAGCCAGGAAAAGCTTTAGTTGCTTTGGTGATTGATTTGGAAATTAATTCACTGTGCTTTGTAGTTTCTTCACCAAAAGCACCAAGTAAGCTATCTTTTTCATCAACAAAATATTTGCGTAAATGATTAGACAATCTTTCTTCCATCACTGCTAGTGGATTACCGGTCACCAACATAAGATGAAAATTTTCTTTTTCAAAAGCAGCAAGAATAAGATTCTCCATGTCTGGATAATATGTGTCTAAAATAAATTCACCATGGGCTCTCATTGATTTATACCAGTTGACTCTAGCTTTATAGAAATCTTGCTCAAATTTTTTAATATCACTTATTGAAAAGTTAGTTTTAAGAGCAATGTTGTGAACGAAGTTTTTTTCTGTGGTTCCGGCAGTTTCGCTAAATATAGAATCCCAATCAGCTTCACTAAGCAATAACTCACCACCGCATGCAACTTTAGCAGCATACTTGATGCTATCAAAAGCCATATTATTGGTTTGACATAGGGTACCATCGTGATCGATGAGTATGAGTTGATGTTGCTCTGCCATAAGAACTTTCTCTGGCGTAGTATACTCCAGAAATTAATTCTAGTTAAATCTATAGACGCCATCATCAGTTAATTTAGTCATTTGTTCACTGACGAGATCGATTTTGACTAAATAGTTTTTACCATTGTTATAATTAGAATCTGTCTCATTAACACTAGTGATAAAAATATTTTCATCCAACCACCAGTTGTCATGAATAGAATAAGAACTTGTTTTTGATTCTGGCGTTACTCTTTTAATTTGACCAGTTTTAAAATCATAAGAATGCAAGCTATAAATAGCTCTACCCTGGCTATCTAGCATTGATCTTATATAAATAAATTTACCCTCATCTGGAGAAACTGAAACAAATGGCTGAATCTCTGCCCAGCGACCACTGTCTAAAACTTTAGTTTCTTTTGTATCTAAATTATACAAACTAAGAACTGACGAAGAATTTTGTCCGGAAACATTGCCAGTTTGGCCATCAATTTTTACTATAAAATTGGATTTTAATAAAGGAGTAGCCCCATAGCCAAAAGTTGAGGCCTTGTTGACCATGGAAATTTGCTTGGTTTCGAGATCCATTACTTTGAGTCCATTCTTCTGATATTCAGTACCAATGAAATAAAGTTTTTTGTTTTCTAAGTCCCACTTAGAAACAGTAATTGATTCACCAAAAGAAATATTAGTTTTACTTACAAAATCATAAATATAATCTCCATTTGGAAGACTTGGTTCAGGACTCGGCTCACAAGGACCAAAGCCACCCTCAAATCCAGGTTCCATTGTGATTGGAGGACAAGGTTCGGAAAAGAAAACTCCATAAACAAGCATGGATCCATCAGGAGCAATGTTATTGAGGTTGTTAATACTTATTGATTCATTTACTTCTAGTTTTGGATGTTTAATCAACTCGTATTTTTTAGTTTCATTATTTGTAAGATCTTTGACTGAAATAAAGCCATCGAAATCATTTGAAGATGGAGCTTTATTTTCCAAAAAGAAAATTTTTGAATTATTTGGGTATTTAAAAGCAACGGAAAAATCTGGCAAAAAGATTTGTTGTGCTTCTCCATCTAATGGTAGAATCCAAGCCTGCAAATCATAAGAAACATCTTGATTTGGATCTTTGGTGAAAAGAAATTCTGTTTTTATTTCTTGTTTAGTAGTTGAGACTGAAGCTGTTGGAGATTGATTATTCTGTTCTGCTATTTTGTTTTGCTCTACTTCTTTATTTTCAGAAGTTTCTGGCACCGTTTGATTAAAAAAGTAACCAAGAAAAAAAGTTCCGATGATAAGAAAAACAGTTAATATTGGAAAAAGAATTGATTTTTTTGGTTTAACTTCTTGATTATTCTCGGTTATCAGCTCAGCTCTTGGCTCTACAATTGGCTTACCTTCTAAAACATTCTTGTCGATAAATGATACTGGCTCACGATCTGGTGAATTATTTTCCATAATTTTTCTCCAAATCTATTAGATCACAGATTGGCTATCTTGGTAAATCAGCATATGATATTATGACATCAGATATAGACACACATGACAAATAATCAAAGAAAATGAATGAATTAGGAGAAAAAGATAATGGTTCAGCTATAAATCCTGTACAAGAGGCAGATCAGTCTGGATATTATATTAAAGGACAAAAAGCACTATATTCTAAAAAACCAGGCGAAATAGCTGAGAAAATTGCCCAAGGATTAGATATTGAAATAGAATTTCATGGAGATGTTATAGAAGAACTAAAAAAATGTGTAGCTTATCAAAATGATGAAGAAAGAACAGCTAGAATTAAAAACGTATTTTCTATTAGTTTAAACGAGTTATATGGCAGTGTTAGAAATGAGGATTTTCAAGAAAATATTCAAAAAACCAAAGAGCTCGTTGATTGTTTAATTGAACAATATAAAGAATCTTTCTATCTACTTTTCACAGTTGACCACGAACCTTCAACAATTTTACATTCCATTAATGTAATGGTTCTGGCACTACACGTTTATCAATATATAGAAAATAATTTTCCAGAATATTTATCTATGGGAAGCATGCAAGAATTTGGTTTAGCAGCACTTTTACACGATACCGGAAAAGTATATATAGAAGATATTATTAAAAAAACTGAAAAACTAACAGATTCTGATTGGGAAAGAATAAAAAAGCATCCAAAAGATGGGAACGATCTATTAAAAAAGGCTGGTGTAAATTCAGAAAAAATTTTGAATGCTGCTCTCTATCATCACAGAAGATTCAATAAAACTGGATATCCAGAAATAATTGAAGGTGATGAAGTACTTCCTCTTACATATCTCATTGGCGTCATCGATTCCATCGAAGCAATCATTTCAAAAAGTAGAATACATAATGCTAATAGAGAACCTATTAATATGGAAAAAGCTTTTGGAATACTATGGGAAGACATGAGGTCTAGAGGTTCAATACTTTATCCAATTAACATGTATCAACTAGCCATGGCCGCACTTACTCAAGAAGGTAAGGGGGTTTTTGGCCAAAGTTAGATCACAAATTGGCCATCTTGATAAATTAGCACTTCTTTTCCGCTCTCTAAAATAGCTGTAACACTGCGATCTGTAGTAGTCATCATATCTGTATGTTCAGCGCTATCATTGAATCCCATTGCTTCCCATTCTGCCAAGCTAACTTCACTTGGATCGCCACGATAGCAATCTTTATAAGCCATACCAATGGCAAGATGAGAATTACCATAACGGCCGCCGATGTTTTCATCAAACAAAGTTTCTGCCATTAGATGAGTAATGTGAGACATGCGCTTGTCGGTCATAGAAAATTCACCAAATTTATTGGCATTAGGAGTTTCTAACATGATTTGCAAAAACTTATCGCCAGTCTTAGCTTTAGCTTCCACAACAATTCCATGCTCAACTTTTAGATAAATATCTCGAATAATATTGCCATAACGATATAGTGGTTCATTAAATTTAATCCAACCGTTAATGTCTCTCCAGTCTGGAGATGTAAAAATTTCAAAACTAGGAATATTTCTACCTTCACCACATTTCCATACGCGATCCGCACCAATTTTAATTTTCAAATCAACATCTGCTCCTTTGACAAGAACATATTTGATTTTCATATCATCTAGTTTTTGTTTGACTTCGAATTGCATGGCTTGAATTTCTTTCCATTTAGCCACTGGATCAACTTCATCTAAGAAACAAGCTTTAATGATTTGTTGCCAATAGTCTTCAAGACTTAAGCCGACTTCTTTTGCTTTAGCCTCCACACCCCACAAAGCCACTGTCCAGGTAAATTTACCGTGATTTTCTTTATCAGTTAGCCAATCACGATAAGGTTTTTGAGTATTGCGAGCCAACATAATTTTACGTGGATTAACTTCTGATAGTTCCAAAGGATCAACCTCAGCGATTATGCCAATCTGATGATCAATCAACTCAGCTTTGGCTCGTGAAAATTCACGAGGGAAAAATCCCAATTGCTCATCACTGGCTAAAGTATAAAAATCATAGTCAAAACCAGTTGGAATAATGCGCATGATTGGATGAGCACCAGCCTTAAGTATGGTGTTTTGCAAAGCTAGAGCTAATGGCTTTGCGACATCTGGAACGTTGCATTGCACAACTTCACCCCTTTTAACTCCTTCTCCTGAGTTTAGAGCAAAATTGACCAAAACGTGGGCATATTTATCTATGATACTTTTAGGGGGTAAATAGGAATTTGACATGGTTTT
Organism: uncultured bacterium; assembly: GCA_903959355.1. Taxonomy (GTDB): domain Bacteria; phylum Patescibacteriota; class Microgenomatia; order UBA1400; family PJMF01; genus UBA1364. Next base: position 3,207 of record CAJBWJ010000010.1, on the reverse strand, counting down.
CAATTGTACTAAAGATTGAGGCTTATGGTAGTATAAAAAATACTATGGCAATTAACTATTACACCCCAAGCAAAGATTTAGAAATTGCAGAAAATATTTGGAAGACCAAAATAGATGGGCTTTATTATCTTAAATATAAAAAATTTATTGATGATCGAGGATTTTTCTCACAAATTCTGGAACCAGAGAGAATCAAAGCTGCCGGCATTAATCCAAATTTCCAAATTAAACAAATCAATTTATCAGTTTCTAGAAGTAAAATTGCCAGAGGCATTCATACTGAAGGCTGGAATAAATTAATTACAGTAATTCAAGGTCATGCATTTTGTGCCTTGGCTGATGTGCGAAACGATTCTCCAACTTATAAAAATGTTGAATATTTTGACTTTATCGCTGATCCAAATAATGAATGGGGCGAAAGTCTTTATATCAGCAAAAAAATTGGTAATTCCGTTTGTGCAGTTGAAGGACCAATGAATTATCTCTATGGTGTCGACATGCTTTATCACGAAAGAAATAAAGCAGACGATCTTGCAGTTTCCATCTTTGATCCAGATTTAAACATTCAGTGGCCATTTGCCAAAGAAGAAATGATCATCTCTCAAAGAGATATTGATAGCATTACTTTGAAGGAATTGTACCAAGAAAGCTAAGTGAGCGAATTTCCTGCATTACTTCTTTAATTAACTTTTTAAGATCTGTCACTTCTTCCTCTGTAATACTGTAAGCGTGAGCGACATGCTGATCGCTACCTTTTTCTTTTGGCTCAACAAATTCAAAGACTGCTTCGCTAACTTGCCAGTTTGGATTAATCGTTCTATCCAAATCTAAAAGAATTTTATAGAAAACTAACTGACGCTTGTATGGGCCACGAATAGTTTCTGGCAAAGCCAATTCTCTTTCTGAGAAATCTTTTTGATAAGTTTTACTAGTAGCTTCAATACCACCACGAGTTTTAGGAGCACCAGTTTTGTAATCAAAAACTCTAAGTAATCCGCGATCAGTATCAATCAAATCAACTCGATCTATTTTTCCAGAAAGCTGAATGTCCCCGAGAAAAGCTTTGCGACTTCCACCAAAACTTCTCTCTACATCAAAAACATTGACTGGAGTAATTAAACGATCTTGATAATAACTGCTTAAAATTTGTGTACCATATTTCAAACGATCAATAAAATCACTTTCACTTAGAACTTCTTTTTGTAGAGCTGTTTTAAATTCTAAAAGCAGAAAATCCAATTCTGGAATACTGAGAGATTGTTTTTCTAATCTATAAAATCTTTCTAAAGCCGCATGAACTGCCGTACCAAAAGACATAAAAGTTTTTTTAGCTCTTGGGATGCGTAATAGATTATTTTCTAAAAATTCCTGAGGATCTCTCAAATAAGTATTGAGTGCTGTGACTGATAATTGAAAGTCTTTAACTAAAGTTTCCAAGAATTCTTTTTCATTATTTGCAAAAGAACGATTCACTTTTGGTGACATTAATTTGCTTAAATGAAGCTCTGTCTCATCGATGATTTTTTGATTTTTATTTTCTTCCAAAAATGAAGTTTCTAATTTTATTTCAATTTCTTTTAATTCTTCCAAAAAGATCGAGGGAAATTTATCACTAATTTGATTATTTTCAATAATTTTTTCTGGATAGCTAATATAAAGCTGTTTTTTAGTACGAGTCAGAGCTACATAAAAAAGACGACGATCATCTTCGTTGCGTTCTTTTTCTGATAGATCAGTATTTTTAATAATGCCTGATGGCAATTTAATTTTATTGTTATCTCTTTGATTGCCCCATTTTTTATCAACCATATTAATTAAAAAAACATACTCCCATTCCATACCTTTGGCGCTGTGCACCGTGGACAGATAAACAGCATCTTTGCTAGAAACAAGATCCTTGCTTTGAATTTTAATTTTATGATTTTTATATATTTCAACTTGAGCAAGAAAATCATTTAATTTGAGCTGATGATTTTTATCAAGCATCGCTTTTATTTCTGCAAATAAAGAATTAAGAATATTAATTTGTTCAAAGCTATCTGGCAATTTTTTTAGATAAGTTAAAAAATAAAAACCTTCACTAGAAATTAGTTCTTCAAAGAAATGATTAAATGTCACTGACTGATCTTTTAAAGCGAAATCTCTTAATTTATTTAGAAATGAAATGATGCCTTCAAATTGTGTTTCTGTGATTTCTTGTCCAACTAATTCTTGATTAATAAAAGCTAATCCTTTAGCAATTAAATCGTAGAGATCTAATTTTAATTTGCCCGCCACTCTTCCTAGTTTCATCACCACCAAAGAATCTAAATTTAACCAAGAAAAAGTCATTACTCTATACAGTAAATCAACTTCACTCGCTTCTCTAATGTTGGAAACGAGCGTCATTAGAGAAATCAATTCATCGATATGCTCGTTTAATAAGACATCATTTCCCTTATTCAATTGATAAGGAATTTCCCATTTTTCTAAAGCTTCAATTAAGTTATTAGCATCGGAATGATTTCGGTATAGGACGGCCATCTCAGAAAAATTCGTTCCAGCTTTTTTAAGCTTATTAATTTCTTCGGCCACTGCCACTGCTTCTAAAACTTGCGATGGTGCCTTAAAAAATTTAATTTTTTCTCCCAAGCCTTTTGGACTTTTGAGTTTTGTGACTAGTTGAATTTTTTTATCTACTTCGCTCAATTGAGAAAGTTTATTATAAGAAATCACCTGTGTAGCCAAATCATAAATATTTTGCGGACAACGATAAGCCGTGTCCAAAGTGATAACCGTTGCATTTGGATAGGTTCTGGTAAAAGCTAAAACATTTTCAACAGAAGCTCCCTGAAAACGATAGATTGCTTGATTTGGATCACCAACAGCAAAAAGATCAGCCATACCTTCCATCTCTTCCCAATAAGAAACCAACAAATTAATTAATTTGTTTTGTGCAGAGTTAGTATCCTGATACTCATCAACTAAAAAATAATGAAGATTTTCTTGATACTCACGAAGTAAAATTTCGTTGGCACTAAAAGCTTCCACTACAAAATTAATCATGTCGTCATAATCAAAACGAAAGGTCTCTCGCAAACGCTCTTGATAAGCCTGATAAAGTAAAAGTAAATTTTTATTTTTTAAAAACTTTTTTTCCAAACTAGCAATTTTGGTTTTATTTTTACTTGATTCTTTAAATTCTAAAAATTCTTGTTCTTGCGCATT
>CAJBWJ010000009.1 GCA_903959355.1 uncultured bacterium | reverse complement strand
TCTGTCCATTTGTAATAGCAACAAAGCCAAAGAGAGAAAAAGAGAATAAGAAAAAAATTGAAGCTATGATAGCTAATTTTTTTTTATCTTGATTCTTCAATTTAAAAAATATTTTTTTTAGAAATTTTAGAATTTTTTTTAGAATTTCGTATATTTTTTTTAAAAGTATTTTGACTTTCGAAATTTTTGTAATGATCTCTCTGTAATCAAAAGCAGCTTTTCTCACCTCACTTATTTTTGGCTTGTAAGTTAAGAAAGCAATACTTTCATTAAGATTTTGATGATCTTGCTGAAGCAAACTAATTTCACTAATTAATTTTTCTAAACTGACGCCTTTTTCAAGCATTTCTATAATTTGATCTTCAATTATTTCTGCTGATTTGTTAATTAGAATAATTTGATCATTATCTTTGAAATTGCCAACAATGATCTTTATTTCTTTTGTACTTTGGAGAATTTTTCTGACTTGGCCATTTCTTTTTAAAATAACTTTTCCTGAGTAAGTGGCAAAAATTATTGTTTCACCAGAGAGTAAGCTAAGAGAAAATTCTATCTCTAATCTTTTTTGACGAGTAAAACTCAATAAATCTAATATTTTTTGGTGGAGCTGTTCAGGATTTTCTATTTGCCAGCTTGCGAATTCATCGGTCAGATCTTTACAAAAACTAGTGGAATTTTGACCTCTTATGGAAAAAGCAATAATTAACTGTTTGGTTTGATTGGAAACTGTCTCAGAACAAGAGTCTAGACGAGGATGAGCTGAGATTGATACGAAATGAGCCTCTTTCACTAAGTCCATCTTAGCACAAATTAGATATTACTAGATTTCAAAATTTGGTTTTCTATCCAAATCTTTTGCATTGGCAAATTCACCTCTAGAATATTTAAATCCAGCTACTAGTCCAATCATGGCAGCGTTATCTCCGCAAAGTTTTTTGCTATAAGGAACTTTGAGTTCAATTTTTTTGCCACTTAATTTGTAATATTTGCTAAGTAATTTTCTAATGGCTTTTCGAAGACTAATATTGGCGCTAACACCTCCGCCAAGCCAAATTTCATTAATTTCTGTGAGTGGAGCTTGACCTTTTTTTAAATGGCGCAAAAAATCCCTTTTAGGATATTCTCTGTTCATTAAATTTGGACTCAGTAGAATTCTTTCTAGTTTATATGTTATTTGCTCAAAAACTGTTTCCTGCAAAGCTAAGGCCAAATCATAAATTGTTTGTTTATCTAATTTATTTTTCTTTTCCAAATTTTCAATTAGATTGCGTGCAGAAGTTTTGAGGCCAGAAAAACTCAAGTCAAAATTATCGTGAGAAGTCATGGCTTTTGGAAAAATAAACTTTCCAGCTCGGCCTTTTTTAGCAAACTTTTCCATTAATGGACCAGCTGGATAACCTAGATTGAGCAAGCGGCCGACTTTATCCAAACATTCTCCGGCAGCATCATCGATAGTTTTACCAATTTTTTGGTAATGGCCAATTTTATCTATTAGTATGAATTCACTGTGTCCACCAGAAATAACTACAGCCAAGCTAGGCAGTTTAATGGTTGGATTTGTTTTTTTTTCGTTGTTTTTTAATTTTTTACTAATGGCAAGAGGCGAGAGAGCATGAGCTTCAATGTGATTAATAGCGATAATTTTTTTATTATATTTAAGAGCCAGCTCTTTAGTTTTATTAATGCCAACTTCAAGTGCAGGAGCTAATCCAGGACCAACTGTTATAGCAATGGCATCAATTTTTGTCCAATCTATTTGAGCATTTTTAATTGCTAAATGGATTGCTGGTTCAAGATTTTCTTTATGAGCTTGTTTAGCCAAAGTAGGAAAAACTCCGCCGAATTCTTTATGAATTTGATTCTGTGAAGCTACGACATTACTTAGCACTGTCTGACCGTCAACAATGGCAGCGCTACTATCATCACAACTGGTATCTATGGCCAAAATTTTGTTCATTTTTTATATTAATTCTCACTAATTAAAATTTTTCTTTTTTTATT
>CAJBWJ010000008.1 GCA_903959355.1 uncultured bacterium | reverse complement strand
GATTAATTATTTCAACTTTATTATGCCCTATTACTTGTGGATAAAACTTAATAATGTCATTGGCCGTGCTTTTGGAGTCTGCAATTATAAAATCTCCAGATTTTATTGTTAAATTCATTTTTTTATGATGAGCATCAACAATTTTTTTTGTATGAAATTGTGGAAAAACTTTCCAAGTTAAATCGTGAATTGTTGTTATTCCTTTTGTGTTTTTAAACAATGGAGGTCTCAAAAAGTCTGAAGAAAAATACCAGTCAACTTTTCCAATGAGCAATTCTACTGGAAGTATATGCCATTTATTCCAAAACAACTCAAGAATACGAGGCGGAAATTTGTAGTCAAAAACTTTTGCGCCAAGACTTCTGAATTCATCTAAATAATAAAAGTTTTTTGGACGTCTAAAAGAACTATAAAACAATTTATATTCATTTTTTTGATCTAAAAGAAGCAGGTGTTTAACCATGTTGTATGTATAATTTGCAACTCCGCTTCCTTGGTACACAAGCATTGATACGTCAATGCCAATTACTTGTTTTTTTTCATTCATATAAATTAATGAGATTTATTGTGGTGCTGATCTATATATGTCCAATATGCTTTTAACATCTCCAAAATCTATTACTCTGCTCTGCTTCAACAACACCGCCCTGTCACAATACTTTTCCACTGAAGCCAGCGCATGTGTCACCATGATAATCGTCACATTGTTTTTTCTTAACTCCTCAATCTTCTCAAAACACTTCCTTTGAAACCCCTCATCCCCTACCGCTAGTATCTCATCCACCAGTAAAATCTCCGGCTCCGTATGTATTGCCACTGCAAAAGCCAGTCTAAGATACATTCCACTACTGTAATGCTTCACTGGTTGGTCAATAAAATCCCACAACTCCGCAAAATCCACAATTTGCTTAAACTTCCCTTCCACTTCTTTCCTACTCATCCCTAAGATCACACCATTGAGAAAGACATTCTCCCTCCCCGTCAACTCTGGATGAAAACCAGCTCCTAGTTCAATGAGTGGTGCAATCCTGCCATTTACCTTAATTGACCCTTTGGTGGGCTTACTCACCCCAGCAATTAGCTTAAGTAGCGTACTCTTGCCACTGCCATTTGGCCCAATAATTCCGACCGTCTCCCCCTTCTTAATCTCCAAATCAATATCTTGTAGGGCCCAAAAAGTCTCCACTGCCTTCTCTCCACCAAGCAAAGCCGGAATCAACTCCTTAAAAGTTCTCTGCTTCTGTCTATGAAACAGCTTACTCACACGATCAATCTTGATGGCAATGTTTGAATTTTCAGTCATAGGCATTAAACAATATCAGCAAAAACACCTTCTAATTTCTTGAAGAACTTATATCCTCCTAGTAACAAAACCAAAGACAAAGCCAAAGCAATTCCCAAACTCTTCAAGTTTGGCATCCCTCCCGCCAAAATGACCTGACGATAAGCATTAATGATCACTGCCATTGGATTGAGTTGAAAGATCCATCTGTACTTCTCTGGAAATAACTCCGTCGAATAAATCACTGGGGTCAAATACATCCAAATCAAAATCACCAATCCAAGCAGATATTGAATATCACGATAAAACAAATTGGCTGCTGCCAAGAACAAAGATAAGCCATAAGTAAACAACTGCTGAATAGCAAAGATAGGAATCACCCACAGAATATTTAGGTTAATTGGCAATTGGTAATAAATCATAAAGGCAATGAAAATCGTCGAAGCCAACAAGAAATCCACAATCTTGGCCATAATCGTACTGATAATAAAAATCTCTCTTGGAAAATAGATCTTGGTAATTAAGCCCGCATTCCCAACCAAAGAATTAGAGGCACTTACCAGCGAATTAGCAAACAAAGTCCATGGTAGAAGTCCCGCATAAAGGAAAATTGGATACGGTACGCCCAAATTTGGAATACGCATAATAATGCTAAAGACAAACGCCATCACCAACATCTGAAAAAAAGGATTAAGAATCACCCAGGCATAACCAAGCACCGACTGCTTATAACGCTGCTTAATCTCCCGCATCGTCAACTCACTTAACAACTCATGATATTTGGTGAAACTCTCTAGCATTGGCATTGATGGGCTAAGTATAGCATTTCAGATGCAAATGAAGGAAGAAGGGTTTGACTATGCTATTTACTCAAAGAAACGCTTGTCAGCCCAAAAATCGCCAGCGAAACAAGCACAATCGCTCCTCCAGCTGGAATATTTAGGTAAAAAGCGCCAACTAGTCCAATCAAAACAGCCGCCATAGCAAAAGCAATTGCATAAAAGAAACTCTGCTTGAAACTCTTGGCAATTTTCATGCCTGTCACGCTCGGAATAACCATCAAAGCGCCAATCAGTAGAATACCCACCACTCGCATCGCCAAAGAAACCGTGATCGCGGTCAAAGTCATTAAAACATAGCCCATCAACTTAGTATTAATGCCACTTAATTTGGCTCCTTCCTCATCAAATGAAGAAAAAATTAATGGTCTATAAAGCAAAATGACTATAGCAAGACTGATCAAAGCAAGAATCAGCATTGGCCAAATCTCGGCACTACTAACTGTCGTAATACTGCCAAATAAATAACTAAAAAGATTACTATTAAAGCCATTAGCCAGACTAATTAAAATTATCGACACAGCCAATCCTCCAGGCAAAAACATCGCTAGAACAGTCTCCCCAGCAATCTTTTGACTTGTGCGAATTTTCTCGATCAAAATCGCCACCATACTGGTCAGAATAGTCGTTATTAAAATTGGCTGAGTATGAGTGAGCAGCCCGATGGCTACGCCCGCCAAAGCAATGTGACTGAGGGTGTCTGCGACCATAGAAAAGCGGCGGATCAAGAGGAAATTACCAATTAACGGTGCAATGACCGCCACGATCAAACCAGCGATTAAGGCTCGAATCATGAAGCTGTATTGAAAAATTTCCATTATCTTTTTCCTAAATTAATAATCTTGTCGACTTTTTTCTCAACTGTATCTAAATCATGAGAAACCAAAATAATGGTTAAACCTTGCTCTCTATTTAACTTACGCAGTAATTCATAAAATTTATTTTGCGCTTCACTATCAATGCCGACGGTCGGCTCATCCAAAATTAATAATTCTGGTTTATGCAGAAGGGCGCGAGCGATGAAAACTCTTTGTTGTTGGCCACCAGAAAGCTCATTAAGTAGTCTTTTTCTTTTACTAGCTATGCCGGTTAGTTCCAAGACTCGCTCAATTTCTTTTGCCTTGCCCCCAGCCATTGAAATAACTTCTTCGACGGTAATGGGAAAACCACTACTAGCAAAGCCTGCTTTTTGGGCGACATAACCAATCTTCTTACTCAGTAATTTAACTTTGCCGCTAGTTGGCTCTAAAAGTCCCAAAATGATCTTGAGTAAAGTAGTTTTACCTGAGCCATTGGGACCGATGAGACCAAGAAAATCACCTTTTATAACCGATAGTGAAAATTCATGGAGAATCAGTTCTTTCTGATAGACAAAGCTTAGATCCTTGATGCTGATAATTTCTTTTTTTGTTTTCATTTATTTATTGGCAGTTTAGTGCCAAGCGTAAATTAGCTAAATTTTCTCTTTGGATAGAAAGATAGTTTTGGCCGCTTTGTTCTTCTGCTTCATTTAAGCCTTCAATTGGATTTAAAACTAACGTCTTAGCACCAATTTCTTTGGCAATGGTTTCGGCAATTTTTGGACTGACTAGAGTTTCAAAGAAAATGTAATTAATACCGTTTTCTTTGGCTAATTTAGCCGCCTCAGCAATTTTGGCTGGTGAGGGATCACCGTCAGGATTGAGGCCTTGAATGGAAACTTGGCGCAAATTATACCTCTGTGCCAAATAGGCAAAAGCGCCGTGAGAAGTAATGATTTTATTTTTCTCACATTTACTAAGTCCCGCCTTAAATTCACCATCTAGCTCGATTAATTTTTGGATGAGAGTTCTACTATTTGTCTGATAAAAAGTAGCGTTAGTCGGATCGATTTCTCGAAGCTTAGAATTGATCATCTCTACCTGATTTTGAGCCAAAACAGGATCGAGCCATAAGTGCGGATCAGGGTTTTCTCCAACTTTTAGAATCTGTGTATTTTCTTGACTAATCTGTTCGCCAAATTGTGGCAGCCAACTCTCAAAAGTATTGCCATTAACGATCAATAACTTACTATTTTCTATAGTTCTAATATCTTTGGTGCTTGGCTCAAAATCATGAGGTTCGCTGCCAGCCTTGGTCAAATTAATAACTTTTACTCGTTCGCCCGTGATTTCTTTAGTGAAGAAATATAAAGGATAGAAAGAAGCAGTGACGGTGATTTTACCTTCTTTATTAATTGGATTTAAGACTGTGCTTGGCTTTTTGCTAGTAATAATCCAAGCCGCAAAAGCAACAAAAAGTATTAGAGGTAAGAATTTTAACGACATTTTCTGCATAGGCCGAAAAATTCCAAATGGTGACTTTTAATTTGAAAAGTGCTAGATTTTTTTGCTGCTTCTTCTAGTAAGTTTTCATCAAGTTCAATATCTTCAATTTTGCCGCAAGTATCGCAGACGACATGATGATGGTGTTTTTGGTCAGCTAGTTCGTAGACGGAAATTTTATCTTTAAACTGTGTTTCTTCCACAATTCCTAATTTCACAAAACTAGTTAGGGTTCGATAGACGGTCACTTTATCAATTTGTAACTTCTTTTTTTGAAGATTACTCATGATTTCTAGGACACTTTGTGGGGCGTGACAGAGCACATTAAAAATCTCTTGACGAGGCTTGGTCATGCGATAGCCTTTGGCAGCTAATTTTTCTCTGATTTGCATTAGTCTGGTATTATTGCAAATGAGTTGCAATAAGTCAACGATCTTGCGAAGGATGGCTCTTTTCTGTTTTAATGGAGATGTGCTTATTAATTTTCTTATTCTTTTTGCGGCCTTGGGTTTTTTGTGGATTGGTGCTGACCTGATTACCAAATCAGCTCTTAAGATCTCTAAATCTCTAGGTTTGTCAGAAGGTTTTATCGGTCTAACCATCGTTGCTCTCGGAACTAGTTTTCCAGAAATTACCATGGCGGTGACAGGTGCCATCCAAAAACTAGCTGGTCAAGGTGATCCTTCTTCTATAGTTCTTGGCGATATTATTGGTTCTTCAATCAATCAATTAACTTTGGTTATTGCAGCGGCGGGACTCCTAAGAGTCATGAATTTTCATAAAAATAAAATCTTTTATGATTCCATTTTTGCTGTGGGCGCAATCACGGTTTTTTATGTCATCGCTCAAGATGGTTTAATTACTAGATCTGAAGGTTTACTTTGTTTGCTTTTTTATGTGCTTTATTTACTTTTCGTCGGTCGTCGCAATTTCATAGAACAATTACAAGATAAAGCTAAAAGAAAATTTGCAAGTAAAAAAATCGCCTGGATGGATATTTTGCGCTTATTGCTTGGCTTGGCTGTTATTGCCAAATCTTCTTCCATCGTTCTGGCCAAAGGTATTATTCTTTCTAGCGAAATGGGAGTTAGTGAGGCCACGGTGGGTATTTTGGTTTTGGGCTTTGGTTCAAGTTTGCCAGAGCTAATTGTCTCGATCAATGCGGCTCTTAGAGGTGCTCTAGCTCTTTCCATTAGTAATGTTATGGGCAGTATCGTAGTTAATGTCTTCTTGGCTCTTGGTGCCAGCTCTCTTATTAGTCCTTGGAATGTTGAGCGCCGCCTGGTGCAGTTCGATATTCCTTATTTGCTTTTTAGTGTAGTGATCGTGGTTCTTTTCATTCTGACCAAAAACAAACTCCAAAGAAATGAATCCATGCTGATTCTATTTCTTTACACGATTTATATTTCTCTAAAGGTTATGGGATTTTAGGTTTTTGCTATAATAGCCAGATCTTATGCAAAAAAATTGGCAAAAGCTCAAATCTAATGCGGCACTTCGCGAGCGTTTTTTGCTTCGTGAAACTGTTATTGATGCCATTCGTCTTTTTTTCAAAAGCCACGCTTTCCACGAGGTAGAAACTCCATTAATGGTCAGTGCTCCAGGAGCTGAGCCATATCTCAATCTTTTTGAAACAGTTTTGCAATTGCCTGGTGGTGCATCTAAGCCAGCTTACCTGCTCACTAGCCCTGAATATGCCCTGAAGAAATTATTGGCAGCTAACATGGGTAGTATTTTTGAAATCTGCAAGACTTTTCGAAATAGTGAAAGCTTAGGCGGCACTCATAATCCTGAATTTACTATTTTAGAGTTTTATCATGCTGATGCCAATTATCTCGATGTAATGAATGATTTTGAAGCGATGATGCTGTCCATCTGTCAGGCTTTGGGCATCGATGCTAAAAACTTCAGCTATCAAGGTCGTACTTTTGATTTGAGCGCCCCTTATTTACGTTTTAGTATTGCAGAACTTTTTACTAAATATCTTGATCTAGATGCTAATCAATTACTAGATATTGTGGTTTTGCGTGCCAAAGCCACTACTCTGGGTTATGACTTATCTGGAATTGCTAATTTATCTGACGATTTGGCTTGGGAAGAACTATATAACCAACTGTTTTTGAACGAAATTGAACCAAAATTAGCTGAATTTAGTCAGCCAGTAATTGTTTATGACTATCCAGCACCTCAGGCAGCCCTAGCTCGTAAAAAAGCCACAGATCCTCGTTTTGCTGAACGCTTCGAAGTTTATTTGGCTGGCATGGAACTAGGTAATGCTTTTGGTGAATTAATTGACCCCGTGGAACAAAAAAATCGTCTGGAGGCAGATCTAGAGTTGCGTCGTGAACTTGGCAAAAAAGACCAACCAATTGATTATGACTTTGTGGCCGCTCTCGAATCTGGCCTGCCAGAATGTAGCGGCATGGCCGTTGGCATTGATCGTTTAATCATGCTTTTTGCCAATGTTGATAATATCGATGAAGTTTTATTTTTTCCTGCAAGTCAATTGTTTGAGAATAATTCTATCTAAACTGAAATTTTTTCATAAAAAAACCACTCTAAAAGTGGTTTTTTAAGATTTGGGTTATTCCCCAATCGCATCTAAGAAGTGCTTTTTATTCTAACAGAAAAACCATGTTTT
>CAJBWJ010000007.1 GCA_903959355.1 uncultured bacterium | reverse complement strand
GATGCTGAGGAAAAATTTAAAGAAATAAATGGTGCTTATGAAGTATTAAGCAATCCTCAAAAAAAATCTGCTTACGACCAATTTGGGCATGCCGCCTTTGATCCATCTTCTGCCGGTGGGTTTGGAGGTCATACTCACAGTCAACAAAATGGTCCTTATAATTTTACTTGGCAGTCAAGTCAAGGCGGCGGGCAAGACGATTTTGATTTTGGTGGATTTAGTAATCCTTTTGACATTTTTGAGCAATTTTTTGGAAATGGAGCTGGCGGTTTTGCCAATCAAAGATCTCGACAAGTTCCAACATATAAAATTCAAATCTCTTTTATCGAAGCAGCCTTGGGTTGCAAAAAAGAAGTTACTCTCGATGGTTCTCATCGAAAAGTTACTATACCGGCTGGTGTTGATGATGGTCAACGTATTAAATTTGGAGATTTTATTTTATATGTTGATGTTCTTCCTGATAAAATTTTTACTCGCGAGGGAAATAATTTATTTGTAAATCAAGATATATCCTTAGTACAGGCAATATTAGGAGATGAATTATCTGTTCCTACATTAGAAAATCCTTTAAAAATTCGCATCAAATCCGGTACTCAACCCGGAACTCTTATCCGACTTCGCGGTCACGGAATTACTGATGTTCAAGGTTTTAGTAAAGGGGATCTATATATTCGTCTAAATCTTTTTATTCCCACCAAAATTACCAATCGTCAAAAAGAATTGATAAAAGAATTAGGGTTGTAGGTTCCCCCACTTTTAGTGTTATAATATCCAAGTTACATAGTTGCTTGGGAAATGGGCGTAAGACGCCCTTTTTTTTAGCAAAAACATAAAAATATGGATATCAAAAAACTACCAAAGACAGAATTTGCCTCAGCTGTGGCACAAATTGCTGGTGAAAAACACATTGAAGTTCAAGAAATTCTTGATTCAATTGAAGCAGGTTTGATTTCTGCTTATAAACGTGATCAAAAAGAGCACGGAAAAATAGTTTCAGATGAAGCAGTCTTTGAAGTTGTTATTGCTCCTGAATCTGGCTCTTTTGCTATTTTTGAAATTTCTGATAAAAAACGTACTGACGTCACTCCTCCAGGATTTGGTCGTATTGCCGCTGTTACCGCCAAAAATGTCATTGATCAACGTATCCATGAAGCTGAAAAAGATACTATTATGGCTGAATATGTCCATAAGATAGGCACTTTAGTTCAGGGCTATATTTTACGTAATGACCCTTATCGTATGACTGTTGGTATTGGTAAAACAGAAGGAATTTGTCCAAAAGATGAACAAATTCGTGGTGAAAGTTTACAATTAGGTAGTAAAAAACAGTTTTTAATCAAATCAATCCATACCGATGCTGAAACTGGTCGTAAAGATATAATTTTATCTCGTTCAGATAGTGAATTTATCAAACAACTTTTTGTGCGTGAAGTACCTGAAGTCGGAAATCGTGCCGTTACTATCGAAGCAATTGCCAGAGATGCTGGTTCTCGTGCAAAAGTAGCTGTTTCGTCAACTCAAGCTGGAGTTGATCCTGTTGGATCATGTATTGGTCAAAAGGGAATTCGT
>CAJBWJ010000006.1 GCA_903959355.1 uncultured bacterium | reverse complement strand
CTAATTAATATTGTTAGCGATCCAAAAACAATTTATTTGCTTGGTATCTCAGAAAAAGCTGACATTAATTTAGTATTTGATGAATATGTTACCAAAAATTATGATCATGGAAAAATGAAAATTTCTGGCTGGTTTGTTAGAAATAAATTTGAGAAAAAATATGATCAAAAAACCATTAGAAAAAAATTGAAAATAGACGATAATCTAACTTTTTTAGTAGCATCTGGTTCAGAAGGTGCCAACGCAGTTTTAAAAATCCTGCCAAGTATTATCAATTGTGACAAAAAAGTTAATTTCATAGTAGCCTGCGGCAATAATGAATTTCTTTACAATAATATTTTAGGAATTAGACAAAGTTTAGAAAAATTTAGCTCTTCAAAAGCCAAAATTGTCCCGCTTGGCTTCACCAAAGACCTACATCTTTACATGCAGGCAGCTGACCTAGTAATTGGTAAAGCTGGACCAAATACATTATTTGAAAGCGTTGCTTGTGAAACCGCTTTTTTTGCCATCACTCATATACATGGTCAAGAAGATGGAAATTTAGATATTATTAATGACTATAAATTAGGCATCGTTGAAGAAAATGAAAAAAAAGCCAATCAAAAATTAGAAAAAATAATCAAGAATCCAAAAAAAATTGAGACATTTTCTAAAAACATTAAGGCTCTTAAAAAACACAATCAAGGCGCCATTGATATTTTGCTTAAGGAAATTGAGAAACTAATAGGCTAAGTGGCAATGTGGATTGAAGCTAGTTCTTCAACGGTTGTAGCATCTTCAAAACTTTTATCAGATCTAATTTTTACTAATCGAGGAAAACGAAAAGCTACTCCGGCAGTATGAATCGGAGATTTACTGAGTTCATCAGCTGCAATTTCTAAAACAATGTATGGTTCCAGCCAAAAATCTGGTGCTAGATTCTTGTTTACATCATAAATTTCTGGTTTTTGATTATTTTTGCTCAAATGCTGATCAGCTAAACCCTTCACTTCTCTAAATTGATCATCAGTAAGACCTGTGCCAATTTTTGAAAGACTTCTCACAATCAAGTCTCCGTTTTCGTCTTTGTCTAAAGCTCCAACTAGCAAAGCGCCAATGCCAAAAGCTTGTCTTTTGCCTTTGCCAACATAATAGCCAAGCATTAGACAATCAATGGTGTCAGAAAGCTTGCCTTGACTTCCTTCTTCTTCTTTAATTTTTACCCAGCGCCAAGATTTGCGACCAGCAACATAACTAGAATTCTTTTGCTTCATCACAGCTCCCTCTAAACCTAGACTCAATTGTTCTTCATGAAAAGACTTTAGTTTTAGGGGGTCGCTAATCAGTAAATATTCTGTTTTTTTAACGAAATCACAATCCGATAAAATTTCATTTAATTTCTGTTTTCTAAGAAGCAGTTCTTCATCAATTAGAACTTGATTATTAAGTAAAATTAAATCAAAAGCATAAAAACAAATTGGCAGCTCTGAGGCTTTATCAGAAACTCCATGCTTGCGTTTACGTTGAATAGTTTCTTGAAAAGGCAAGAATTTGCCAGTTTTTTTATCAATTCCAATGGCTTCTGTATCTAAAATACAATTATCCGCCTTCACTGCATCTACCACCTCAGCTAATTCTGGAAACATATGAGTCACATCGTCTAAATTTCTAGTAAAAGCTTTGAATTTTAATCCAGTATCGGCAAACTTAGCTTTATTGATATGAATTTGAACTCTAAGGCCATCGTATTTTGGCTCTGCCATGACTTCGCCCATTTTTTCGATAATTTCATGAGCGCTATTAAGTCTCTGACAAAGTACAGGTAACACTGGCACTCCAATTTCTACTTGATAAGTTTTCAGCAATTCTCTGCTCGTTAAATCTCGATGTTCAAGCAAATAAGCCATTGCTAATTTTCCAAGATCAGCTTTTTTGAAGAAAGCCTTTTCCAAATTGACGCTATCATCTTTATTGCCATTTTTTACAAAAGAAAGTGAATCTATCAAAGTCATGGTAGAAAAACCAAGACGCATTTTGCTTAGAATTATTCTACTTATATATCTGGCAGATAAAGGATCCAATTTTTGGAGCAAATTTGCCAAAAATTCCATTTTTTTATCCTGAGAACCAGTGCCGGAAGTAGAAGCCAGCTCGCTTAAAAAGTGATGAACTTGCTCAATGGAAAGCTGCTCGGTAAGTTTTTCTGAAATTTTTGCCTCAGCTAATATTTTCTCAAAAAGCTCGCCAATATCCCCCATTTTTTTATACTGCACCGTTAAATTGTTTTCCAAAGTGACAAAATCTCCAAATAAATTCTCATCAACCTGTGCAAACAAATTATCTGTACTTACTGGTTTTAAATTATTGTTTTTAGCTTGTACTCTAGCTAAAGTTTTAATTAGCATTTTTTCAGACATTTGAAATTCTAACGACAAATAAGATGGCACTAAACTGCCTTGCATTAAATAAGTTGCTAAAACAATTTCACTTTTTGCTTCAGGATCAGCAGCTAAATATTTAAAAAGATCAGCCAAAATTGCAGTAATTGAAAGACGAGCTGAAACAGCTTCAATTTTTTGTAAATAAACAGAAAAATCTCTGAAAAGCATAAAGACATTCTAGCAGAGGAAGTGAAAATTTTGACTAGCTTTTTAATTAATTAAGGCGTAACTAACACCCTTAGTGACACCATGCTTTTGCACTACGCCTTTGCTGATTAAGTCTTTTAAATCACGCAAGATTGTATCAACAGAAACATTTGGCAAAGCTTTTTGGGCATCATCAGAAGTCATTTGGCCTTGATTTTGCAAAACTTCGAGAAGAATGATTTGTCTTTCAGAAAGCGCCACCTGCTGACCAAGTTCGCGCTGAATTTTCAAATCCTGAGAAAGTTTGAGCACTTTTTGTTTCACTTTATCAATTTCCAAAGCCAAACCATAAGCAAAATATTCTAAAAAGTAAGTTAGGTTTTTATCACCATTTTGTTGAACTGATAAAAGAGCTTGATAATAAGCTTCCACGTCGCTATCGAAATATTCTTCGATAGAAAAAAAGCGTTTAAAATCATATCCAGAATCATAAAGAACCAAAGTTGCAAAAGCTCGAGCCACGCGACCATTGCCTTCAACAAATGGATGAATGTAAACCAGATAATAATGAGTAATCGCAGCTTTAAAAATTGGATGAAGTTCTTTTGTTCCCTCACTATTTAACCAAATAAAAAAATCTTCAATCAAAAATGGCACTTCCACAGAAACTGGTGGACGGAAAACCACTTGTCCATTAGCTGCGCCGCGCACGATTACTTGTTTCTCACGAAAAGCAGCCATTTGCTCATCTGGCAAAAGTTTTTGCATGGTTAATTTATGCAAAGTAAGCAAAGTATCTAAATTTAATTCTTGTTGTTTACTTTTAATTGGTCGCTGATCAATCCAAGCAATCACATTGCGATAATTAATTACTTCTTGGATGTCTCTGTCTCTGGCGATGATGCCGGTTTGATCGACCACAGCTTGAGGATTACTGGTATTTTTTAGTTGAACAACTTTTTCTGCTTGATCCACAGTCAACTCATTACCTTCAATATGAGTGCCAAAATGAACACTTCTGGTCATAGCTTCGTCACGAAACTTGGCTTCCCAAGAAGGAACTAGGGCTGAGTGATCAATTAGAGCTTTGGCTGATTCGATAGAAGAAATGTAAGTTAGTAAGTGATTGGTTATCTCAAATTTTGGCTGATACATTTGGATTGATTTTAAACCTGTTTGCTCGTTTTGGGAAGATTCTTGCAAAATATACAAGAAAAGGAAATTTAGCAAGAAATTTACCAAGAAATAAGACTAAAAATAAGTTAAAATCAATCTATCATGACAGAAACACAGAGCACCGCTCTAAGAGCTTCTCTTAAAAAAATATCTTCACCACAATCTGATTCTCACAAAGGACAAAATGGCAAATTATTAATTATCGGTGGCAGTGAACTTTTTCATGCAGCTAGCAAGTGGAGTCTTGATGTAGCAAGTAAAATTGTGGACATGGTTTTTTATTGTTCAGTTCCCAGCAACAATAAACTTATTACGGAAGCAAAAGAAAATTTTTGGAATGGCATCGTAATTGGAAGAGGACAAATCAAAAATTATATAAATGAAGCCGACGTAATTTTAATTGGACCAGGTATGGATCGCTCCTTTTATACTAAAATTTTAGTAAACAATTTACTTAAAAAGTATTCTGATAAAAAATGGGTAATTGATGCTGGAGCTTTGCAAATGGTTGACACAAATTTGCTAAACAGTAATCACATAATAACTCCGCATCATCAAGAAATGAAAATACTTCAACAAAAAAATAATTTATTTGATGAAAAAAACTATCAAGCCGATTGCCATTGCTTGCTCAAAGGACCTATCGATAAATTATTTACACCTAAAAATAATATTGCCACAGAAATCACTGGTGGCAACTCTGGCATGACAAAAGGTGGAACAGGCGATGTCTTGGCCGGACTCTTAGCTGCTCTGTATTGTAAAAATGAGGCCAAAGAAAGCTGTCTCGTTGCTAGTCACATCAATAAAAAAGCTGGTGAAGAGCTTTATAAAACTCAGGGGCCATATTTTAATAGCAGCGATCTTGTAGAAACAATTCCTCAAGTTCTTTGGCAAGCTACAAAATAATTATCTTTAAATTTTCTATTTTACTTTGAAGATCGGTTAGAACATCAGCATCTGCTGTTGTTAGAATTGTTTGGTAATTAGACAACAATTCTAGAACCATATTTTTACTATCAACATCTAATTCTGACAAAATATCATCAAGTAAAAGTACTGGTTGATAACCAATTTTATCTGTTAAAAATTGTAGTTCAGCAATTTTTAACCACAAAACACCTAAACGTTGCTGACCCCTAGAGCCATAGGCCAAAATACTCAGATCGTTAATACCTTTTTTTTCTTGAGAAAATTTAAGTTGAAAATCATCTTTATGTGGCCCAATTAAACTATGACCTAAAAAAATTTCTTTACTCAAATGTTCGGCAATTTTTTTTTCAGAAATCAAAGAAGGTTCATATTCAATGTTTAATTCAAATGGAAAAACAACTTCTCTAATAAAATCAATAAAATTAGATCTTTGCATTTGTATAAATTCACCATTTTTAGCCAAATTTAAATTCCAAAAATTAAGAACTTCGATGCTTTCTTTACCTTCATTAACTTTTTGAAGTAAGCGATTACGACGTTTAAGGGTTTGTTCATATCTAGAAAGTGCAGATGCATATTCATCTGAGACCATTGACAGCGCTCCATCCAAAAAATTACGACGCCTGGAAGGAGAACCTTCGACTAAGCGTAAGTCTTCTGGACGAAAAACCACTGCTTTAAAAAAAGCTAGAAAATCTTTTTTCCTGCGACGAATATCATTAACAGAAAACAAACGATACTGAGTTTTTCTTCCTTGAACAGAACCTCTCGTCAGCATTGACTCAAGTTTTACTTCTTCCCCATCATCTTCATTTTTTTCTAAACTCTCCATGTCAATTAATCCTTGGACACGCCCTAAATCTGCTTCTAAGCGAATCATTTCTTCAACTTTGCCTGCTCTAAAACTATTAGCACTCGCCAACAAATAAATGGCTTCAATAATTGAAGTTTTACCAATACCATTGGCACCAAAAATCAAATTTGTTTTATCAAAACTGAAGTTAGTCAAAGTAAAACTACGGAAATTTTGGAGAGCCAAAGATTTAATTAGCATGTCAGTTAAAACCTATGGAAAGCTCTGTCAAATCTAATCCATAAATAAAAAAGAGCCAATTGCCAATAAAAACAAAAAAACAAGGTAGTTTGATAGAAAAACTTAAATAAAAATGAAGAGTGATAGATAGAAGAAATCAAAGTGATCTCTAAAAGTAAACAAAAAAACAAACCGATGAAAATTGGATAAAACACAAAAGGTAATAAAATTTTATTTTTTACCAAAAGCTGCATGCTTCGATAAGGATGAAGCAAAAGGCCAAGAAACATCTGTACGCTTGAATAAATCAATGATTCTATGGCAACAAATAATTTGTTTTTTTTATACTTCATTATTTATAAAAATTCCAAAATTTAATAAAAGTGTCGAAACAAAAGCCAAAAACAATATTGTCTGCCACAAATGCATGGCAACAAAATCAGCTAAATCGCTCAATTGATCTGGAATTAATTTTTCCTGACCCAAAGAGCTCTGTTCTTTAGCAGTAGTTTTTAGAAACTTTAAAAAATTATCTTCCACTATTTTCATGATCTAATTCCAGCCACAAGGCTTTAAATTCTTGTCTCGCTCTAAACAAATCAGATTCGACGGCTTTGACACTGTCGCCAATTTCCAAAGCTATGTCTTTAACTTTTTTACAATCAACATATTTTTTGAGCAGCAACTCTCTATTTTCTTTAACCATGCGTTTTAAAACCAAGGTAACAAGCTCAGCAGAACCAGCAGCATCTTTGTAATTTTGCTCCAAAAGAAAATCACTTAAAGGGATGGTTTGAATGAATTTTTTAGCATAACGCTTGCGATAATAATCAGCAATTTCATGACGCATTACACTCTGCATCCATGTCAAAAGTGAAGAATTACCTTTAAATAAATTAAGAGTTTGCAGACAGTTGATAAAAGTTTCCTGAACAATTTCTGCTGCCACATTTAGATTAGGAACTTTTGGGACAGCAATCTTTGTTAAAGTTGGGCGATATTTTTTAAACCAATATTCCACAGCTAGTTCATCGCCAGTTTTTAAGGCTTCAGTTAAAATTTGCTCATTATCAAAACCAACAAAACGAGTTAAATCCTGCATTATCGATATTCTACACTAGATAGAAAGTAAAATTCATTTATAATAATTTCTAATGAAGAACAAAGTTTTGTTAATTGTTTCATTGTTCTTGGCTTTCACCATGATCACGGCAAAAGTTTTTGCCGCACAAACTCCTGGAGATGGTGGCGGTGGCGTTCAGCTGCAAAACGACGACCTGGTTGAAATTCCTCTTAGCGATAAGCTAATTTTAAAAGATGGCACTCCAGTTAAAGATGTTTTTAACAGTACGGACGACATGATTAACTTGCTTGTCAAAGTAATTTTTGTTGGTGCCGGAATGTTTTTACTTTTTATGATCATTGGTGCTGGTCTTGCAATGGTTCAAGGAGAAAGTAAAGATAAAGATAAGGCTAAAACCACAATGACTTCTGCACTTATTGGTTTTATCATTATGTTTGCAGCTTATTGGATCATGCAAATACTTCAACTTATTACTGGTATCAACATGGGTTTTTAATAAAAGTTAAATGGTCTATAATCTATAATTAAGACAATAACAAACGGAATGAAAAAAATTATTTTTAGTCTAATCTTTAGTTTCGCAATTTTAATTTTAAACAATCAAATTGTTATGGCTGCAGGAGAAAGTGTCTTTGGCAAGATAGAAGCCCCTGCCGGTGTTTCTGAATTAAACAAGCAAGCAGGAACAGCTGGAAACAATATCGGCTTGTTGATTTTCATTTCGAACATGATAAAACTCGTCTCTGTTGTTGCTGGAGTTTGGGTAATGTTTAATTTTATTATTGCTGGTTTCACTTATATTACTTCAGCTGGAGATTCCGCTGCTTATTCTAAAATTGGATCAAATCTATCACTTAGTGTCTCTGGCCTGGTTTTGATCGTTGCTGCTTACACCATTGCAGGTATTTTGAGTCTAATTATTTTTGGCGACGCTACTTATATTATTAATCCACAAATACCAACAGCAATACCAATGGGCACTTAATATGGCAGGCATAGGATCAATAAAACCAATCACAGAAGCTAGAGCTCCAAAATCAATGGATAGTGCTGGATTCATAGCTTCTCTTGAGCTATATATTAGTGACATTATTGGTATAATCACCATTTTAGCCGCTTTGTTTTTTATTGTTTATTCATTTTTAGCAGCCTACGAATGGGTAACTGCTGGAGGAGATAGCAGCAAGGTAGAAAAATCAAAAAATAGATTTATATGGGGAACTCTCGGATTAGTTTTAATTGTAGCCAGTTACTCTATTATTGGTCTAATTGGTAGCTTGGTCGGAATATCCATTTTAAATCCTGGAGAACTTATCCAGAGCGTTATTCCTAAAGTAGGAACCTAATACTAAAATATGAAACTCAAATTAAATAAAAAAATCATTTTGGCTTCATTTTTATCTTTGTTTATTTTTCTTATTTTCACCACAACTTCTCATGCTGCAGTTACTAATCCAGTAATTGGTGATCTTGGAACAAGCGAGGGAACTGAAGATGGCAGTAAATTCATTAATTACACGGTTTATCTGTGGAAGGTTAGTATTAACCTTGGTGCTCTAGCAGTCATCGTCTTCTTTCTTTGGGGTGCTTTCGAGTGGATCACTGCTGGTTCTGACAGTAAAAAAACTGAGACAGCCAGAAGTAGAATGACTAATGCCATCATTGGCTTGGTTATTTTGGTATCCTCTTTTACAATTTTAAGCTTTGTTAGCAAGGTTTTCTTTGGCAAGAACTTTGATTTATTAAAACTAACATTACCAACCCAGCTGGATGACAGTAGTGTCAATGTTGCTCCAAGTTCTGCCGCTGGCAGAGGAACCAATTACAACAACGGCACGCTAGTAATTCCAGCAACCGTCACACCAGCAGGAAGCAATCGTTAATATGCAAAGACAAATTGCCATTACCCTAGATATTGCTGGAGAAGCAAGCA
Source organism: uncultured bacterium (assembly GCA_903959355.1). GTDB lineage: Bacteria > Patescibacteriota > Microgenomatia > UBA1400 > PJMF01 > UBA1364. The sequence goes on along the minus strand of CAJBWJ010000006.1, from coordinate 5,619 downwards.
AGCAAGGTCTGCAAGGATCTCAATATCACAGCAGTAGCGATGGTGGTTTTAGTATTTTGCTTGGCAACCTCATGAGCGCTGCTATGATGGTTGCGGTCATTTTAGTTTTAGCTTTTTTACTCTGGGGTGGCATTGAATGGATCACTTCCGGTGGAGATAAAAGCAAAATGGAAAGCGCCAGAAATAAAATTTCTAATGCGATTATTGGCATAATTATCTTAGCTGCTGTCACAGCATTATTTACATTGGTTCAACAATTTTTAGGAATAGATCTTTTGACTTTTAAATAAAATTTGACTAGACTTGATATAATAAGGATTGAGAAAATTAATTTAGTAATTAAAAAGGAGTGTTTTATGAAATCAATTAATAAAATTGCCCTAGCAGCTGGAACCGCCATGAGTGGTTTGCTAGCTAGTGCCGGAATGGTAATGGCAGCTGTAGACGTCGGCACAATCGACGTTGGTAAGGGCTATGCTACTAATTTTGGAACCATGTTTAGTTCCATGTTAAATGTCGTCATGCTTGTGGCTGCTCTCTTAGTTTTTGCTTACATGATCTGGGGTGGTATTGAATGGATCACTTCAGGTGGAGATAAGAGTAAAGCAGAAAGTGCTAGAAACAAGCTCACCGCTGCTATCATTGGTTTAGTTATCGTAGCTGCTTCTTACGCAGTAGTTACCCTAGTTGTCCAATTCTTAGGCTTTGGTAGTTTCCAAGATGTCTTCACAAACGTCGGCGATATTAACAATCCTAGATAAAACTAATTTAAGTAATTAGAAAGCCCGCTTTTTTAAGCGGGCTTTTTAGAATATAATCTAAAAAGAGATGCAAATAGTTAAACAAGCTTATGCTCAAACTCAAACCTGGACAGAAATCAGTCCAGGTTGTGTTAACGGCGACGTTGCCACTATTCAAGGAGTTGGCTGTTTAATCGCCAATGTTTTTTCAGTTTCTCTAACTGTTCTTGGTATAGTCGGATTTGTGATGATAATCTACGCAGCTTTCAACATGATGATCATGGGTGGAAATTCTCAGGCTACAGAAAAATCAAAAAATACCATCACTTTTGCCATTGTTGGCATAATTTTAGCTTTATCTTCTTTTATTATCATTAATCTTATTTCCAATTTTACTGGCATTGAAGCCATTAAAGACTTTGCAATCCCAGGTTCTGGAAAAAATTGGTAATTAATTAGAAAATTCTCAAAAAACTTTACTTGCCAAAACGTCTTTGTCTCTGAGCATAGTCTTCGAGAGCCAATTTAAATTCTTTTTCATCAAAGTCAGGCATTAAAACATCTGTAAAATACAATTCGGTGTAGACAGTTTGCCAAGTGAGAAAACCAGATAATCTCTTTTCACCACCAGGACGAATCAATAGATCTGGATCTGGAAGATTAATCATCTTTTTTGTATCCAAGAATTGCTCAAAGTCTTCTCCACCAGTTTTAATTGCTCTAGAGATCTCATCTCTACCACCATAATTCAAGGCAAAAGTTACAGTTAATTTTTGATTACTCTTAGTTTCATTAACCCAAAAATTCACACCATCCTGAATGTCTTTTGGAAAGCGACTCATATCGCCGATCACGGCAACTCTAACGCCTTTTTTATGCAGTCTTTCTGCACTGGTGGCAAAAGTTTCGCGGAAAAGATCCATAATTCCCGTCACTTCGTCAGAAGATCTTTGCCAATTTTCAGTACTGAAAGCCCAAAGAGTCAAATATTCTACTTTTTGAACAATGGCGAAATCAGCCAAGCGCTCAATCATTTCTTCGGCAACTTTGCGATGACCTTTAATTATGGCTAGGCCGTGTTGCTTAGCCCAACGGCGATTGCCGTCCATGATAATGGCGACGTGTTTTGGAATTAAACTCTTTGTTTCTGGCATTTTATTAAAACCTGATCTATTTTATTAATGATTTCTTTGTTATCCAAAAATAAACCTGACCAGGGAGTTAGCTTTCTCTTTCCAATTTTTTTAACCTTAACGTCTTCCCAATTCTCCCAAGCAAAATCAAAAACTTCACTAATATGTGGCTTAACTTGTAAATTGTCGAATTCACTGTCGCTTAAAACTGAAACAAAAAGATGATCTATTTCATTTTCAGAAAAACCTTTTTCACAAGTAACCTGATAATTAAAAACCATAATTTCTTCAAGATGCCAGGTATTTTGCCATCTAATGCCCAACTCCTCATCCACTCTTCTTTTTAAGCAAGCTAAATGATTTTCTGAAGGAACCAAGTTTGCACAAAGAGTGTTGGCCCATTGCTTGCCACCGACAATTTTTTCTGCACTTCTCTGCTGCAAAAGCAATTCAAAATTGCCATCAACAGTCTGATGAAATAAAAATAAAGAAACTGCTTGATGTTTTTTGCCTTCGTCACGATGAGCGTCAAGAAGATCGGTATGACCAATTATTTCATCTTGAGCGTTAACTAAATTTACTTGTCGCATGTATAAAAGATATTCTACAATAGATTTGCGGTGTTATAATTACCAGATCAAATCATGCTAGACACACAATATCAAGCCAAAGACCACGAGAGCCAAATTTATAAATTGTGGCTCGATCATGACTGTTTTAATCCAGATAGCAAAATTAATCAAAACTTAAGAGCAAAATCTAAAAAAGGCCAAGAGAGCTATTCGGTAATCATGCCACCTCCAAATGCTAATGATCCTTTGCACGTGGGTCACGCCATGTTTGTCACTCTCGAAGACATTATGGTTAGAACCGCTCGCATGCAAGGCAAAGACACGGTTTGGATTCCTGGTACCGATCATGCTGGCATTGAAACTCAATTCGTGTTTGAGAAAAAACTCAAAAAAGAAGGTCAAAGTCGCTTTAATTTTGACCGCGAAACTCTTTTCAAAATGATTTGGGATTATGTTGGTGAAAACTCCGCCATTGCCGTTGATCAAATTAAAAAACTGGGCGCTAGTGCTGACTGGAGTCGCTACAAATTCACTCTAGATCAAGACATTGTTAAAACTGTCCTCGAAACTTTTACCAAAATGAATGATGACGGCTTAGTTTATCGCACCAATCGCCTAGTCAATTTTTGTCCAAAATGTGGCACCGCCTTTAGCAATCTCGAGGTCGATCACAAAGAACAAGATACTTCCCTTTATTACATAAAATATGGCCCATTTGTGCTTGCCACCACCAGACCAGAAACTAAATTTGGTGACACTGGCTTGGCTGTCCATCCAGATGACAAGCGCTATCAACAATACATTGGCCAAGAAATTGAAGTTGAAGGCTTAAACGGCAATTTTAACCTCAGAGTGATTGCCGATGAGATGGTTGATCCAGAATTTGGCACAGGTGTGGTCAAAATCACTCCTTATCATGATTTTAATGACTTTGCCGCCTGGCAAAGACATAAAGCTGAACTACCAGAGCCAATTCAAGTTGTCGATTTTGAAGGCCGTCTCACCGCTGCTGCTGGCAAATATGCTCGCTTAAAAGTCGCTGTTGCCAGAGAGCAAATAGTCAAAGATTTAGAAGAAAAAGGCTTATTGGTTAAAGTAGATAAAAATTATCACAACAATTTAAGTGTTTGCTACAGATGTGGCAACCCAATCGAGCCACTGCCTCTTCCTCAGTTTTACATCAAGGTCAAAGGCCTAACCGACGCTGTCAGTCAAAGATTAGACCAAGGTGAAATTAAAGTTTATGGCGCAGGTCATGACAAAATTTTGCGTCACTGGCTAGACAATCTTGAGGATTGGAACATCAGTCGCCAGATCGTCTGGGGTATTCGTTTGCCAATCTGGTACAAAATTGAAGAAAATCTAGACGCTCAAATCACTTTTATTGATACAGAAAAGCAGCGCGTCTCTGGAAAACTCAGTGAATTGCTAGAAAAATATTCAATTGATGAAATCAGAAATGGACTTCAAAACATTAACGCCAGCATCGAGGCTAAATACTTAGTTAGCCAAGAAAATCCTGGTGATAATTATCTTCAAGAAACCGATACTTTTGACACTTGGTTTTCTTCTAGCCAATGGCCATTTGTAACTTTAATGAACAATAAACCAGGCGACTTTGAGAGATTTTACCCCACTGCCACCATGGAAACTGCCTACGACATCTTGATGTTCTGGGTAATGAGAATGCTAATGATGGGTATTTATAAAACTGGCAAAGCTCCTTTCAAAAATATCTACCTCCACGGACTCATTAGAGATGCCAAAGGTCAGAAGATGAGCAAGAGCAAGGGCAATGTAGTCAATCCAATGGAAATTAGTGAAAAATATGGCACAGACGCGCTCAGAATGGCACTTATTATTCGTTCCTCTGCCGGCTTAGACAAGTCTGTGAGCGATGGAGATTTTAAAGCCACACGAAACCTAAGCAACAAGCTCTGGAACGCCAGTCGCTTCATTCTGCTTAGCAAAGAAGAAAACAAAGAAAAGCCAATTGCGAATTGCTCTAATGATCAAGCTTTTGAAGAAAAATTGCAGGCTATCACTAAAGAGGTCACTAAAAATCTAGAATCTTTTCAGATTGGCGTAGCTGCCGACACCCTCTACAATGAGTTTTGGCACTGGTTCTGCGATCAATGCATAGAAGAATCAAAAAAAGGATTGATAAATCAAGATTTAATGTTTAAAGGTTTGTTGATATTTCTCAAACTCCTCCACCCTTTCATTCCTTTTGTCACAGAGGCTATTTGGCAAGAATTAGTTAAAGAAAACCTAGTTGAAGAAAAAATCCTAGCTAGCAGTGCTTGGCCAGAATAAGTTATAATTTTCTCGTGTTAAATAATTTTGTTTTTTATTTAAAACTAGCTTGGTTTTGTTTTAGACTTTTTTCCAATCTTTTGACTTTTTTATTAGTTTTTTTATTCAAAAAAATCAATCAAAGCAGACTTGCTCCAATTTTAATAGCACTTTCAATTTCTCTTGTTTGGATTTTAAATTTTTACTTAGTTAGTCAAAGAAGCACTACAGAGATTAATCTTATAAAGATTGATTCAATAAGCAATCTAGATAAAAAAAGTCAGATCGCTCAAACAGTGAGAGTCAAAGAAATAAATCTGGCTAAAAAAATAGAAGATTATGAAAAGATAAATAAAAAAGAAATAAAAAACCTAGGACTTTATCTTAATCTTGCCCAACTAAATAAAATAGTTGAAAATGCAGACTTGGCAAAGGAATACTTTGACAAAGCTCAATTAATTGAGCCACAAATTAAATACTTAGAAAATTAAGCTTTGGCTTCAGGAGCAGCAGGAGCAACTTCTTCAGCATCTTCTTTCTTCTCACCAACTAACTCTGGTTCAACCAGGTCAGTGCTAACTTCTTCTGCTTCTTCAGCTTTTTCTTGAGCCAAAGCGACAACAGCGTTTTCTGGAGTCTCGTCTTCTGCCAAGATCAAAGTGACTTTACTGGCATCAAAACTAAACGAAGAAAGCATAATCTGATCACCGACTACTTTTAGTTGAGCCTGATCAACTTCAAATTTTTCTGGTAAATCTGTTGGCAAAGCTTCAACCTCAATACTGTCTTTAACCAAAACCAGAACACCATTCTCAACGACAAACTCATTAATTAACTCGACTGGAATATAAGCTTTAATTTTTTCAGAAAGATTAATTT
>CAJBWJ010000005.1 GCA_903959355.1 uncultured bacterium | reverse complement strand
ATTTTTTTGAACTTTTTTGTTAATTAGGGACTTAAAATTTGTTAAAATCATCTTTTTGTCATCAAAACATCAAACTTTGGCTTTATAAAGCAATTTGTCTTATTTTTTAGATAAATGAGTAAATATTTTTTGCCATAAAACTGCATTTATTTTCAATAAGCGCCTATAAGTAAAGAGTAAAAAAGATATTCAATTTATTTCGCCCTTTATTCGTCTTTTTTGAGGACTGGATTTTTGTTTTAAAGTGCTAGAATAAAGATATGTTTCAAGTCTCTTACAAAGAAATTCAGCTCAAAAAATCTTCTCGTAAGCTCCCCGTAATTTTTATAGATATTAAAACCAGCAAGTCGGTTACCACAATGTTCCTAGCAAACACTGGTTCGCGTTATGAAAAAAAAGCGGAAGAGGGTTTGGCTCACTTTTTTGAGCACATGGTTTTTAAGGGTACAAACAAATTTTCAAATGCCAAAGAAATATCTGAGACATTGGACAGCGTCGGCGCAGACTTTAATGCTTTTACCAGCAAAGAATATACCGGCTACTATGTCAAATCAGCTTCAGCTAATTTTTCTCTGGCTTTAGATGTTCTGTCAGACATGCTTTTTAAGCCAAAACTAAGGCAAGAAGATATTGATCGCGAGAAGGGCGTCATTGTCGAAGAACTCAATATGTACGCTGATAATCCTTCTTCGCACATTGCTGATGTTTTTGAACAAATGGTTTTTAAGGGCAGAGATCTTTCTCATCCGATCATTGGACGCAAAGAAACAATCAATTCTTTTGGCAGCGACGATTTTCAGTCATTCCTTCAAAAATTTTATGGTCCAGAAAATTTATTACTAGTGGTGGCTGGTGGTCTAAAAGATTTGGCCAAAAACGAAGCTGATCTTTTAAACCAAATAGAAACTGCATTGGCCAAATTAGATGATGACCGAGCAGATATTAAAAATCCATTTCCAAGTATCGATGTCGCAACACCAGCCTTAATTGGTCAAAAAACCTTTTCTTCAGACAAATTTACCCTAGTAAATAAAGACACTGAGCAAGCCCATTTTGTGATGGCTTGGCCAGCGCTAAACGCTACTCACAAAGATCGTTGCGCATTGCAAATTCTTTCAACCATCGTCGGTGGCAACATGAGTTCTCGTTTGTTTAGTCAGGTGAGAGAAGAGCGTGGTCTCGCGTATTATGTAAATTCTGATTTAGATTTTTTCCATGACACTGGGCTTTTTGGCTGCAGCGCCGGCGTTGATCGCAACCGCGCAGAAGAGGCAATTAAAGTTAGCAAGGCAGTTTTTACCGACTTGTTAAGTTCAAAGGCAAAAATTGACACTAAGGAGCTTTCTAGAGCCAAAGAATACTTGCGTGGTAAGACGCTTCTTGGTTTAGAGAGCAGCACCAGCGTAGCGCAGTTTTTTGGTCTTAGAAAACTGCTCCGTGAAGAAATAGTTTCTGTGGAGGAAGCTCTAGCTAAGTTTGACGCTGTGACGCTAGAAGATCTTTCAAGGGTTTCGAAGGCAATTGTGAGAGAAAACGAATTGCGTTTTGCAATTATTGGCAACTTTAAAAATGAAGAAAAGATTCGTTTAGCGATGTCTTAGTGTATGTTTTGATATATTAATTTATATTAAAACATAGATGATTTGGACAAAATGCTGAACAAAATCAAAAAGAGAGTAGCTATGATCTACTTCTATAGATTGCTAGATATTTAGATAGTATTAAAAATTAATAAAATTAAAAAGAAAGGCAAAATGAAATTGACCAGAACTGCAGTGCTCGTCAAACCGGATGGTTTGCAAAGAGGCTTGATTGGCGAAATTATCGCCCGTTTTGAGCGTAAAGGCTTGAAGCTAGTTGGACTTAAAATGGTGAGTATGAGCGAAAGTATGCTCGATCAGTGGTATATGGAACATCGCGAGAAGAGTTTCTTCAAGGATTTGAAGAGTTTTATGTCTTCGATGCCAATTGTTGCTATGGCTTGGGAGGGAATTGATGCCGTGCCAGTAGTGCGTAAATTGGTTGGTACAACTCTTGGTCGTGAAGCTGAGGGTGGTTCGATTCGTGGTGATTTTGGTATGAGTCAACAAATGAATCTGATTCATGCTTCTTCTAGTAATTCAGATGCTGAACGTGAACTTGGAATTGTCTTTAATGCAGATGAATTATTTGCCTATCATAGCGTGGTTGAGGCCGTGGTCTATGCAGAAGGTGAAGTAGAGGATGAGGCTCTTTAAATAGCTCGTCTATAAAAGGTAATCAAAGGTTGTGGGCCGGGGATTGAATTAAAAGTCTCCGGCTCATTTGTTTTTAAAGGATATTTTGTGCTCCCACCAAGAATTGGACTTGGATTTAAGGTTTAGGAAACCTCCGTTCTATCCGTTAAACTATGGGAGCTTACAAAAAATGATTATATATCAAGGGTAGAGGGAAGAAAATCTGAAGAAGTGACTGCTATATTTTTCGTCGCACCCTTCGGGTACTAGGCGGGCTCATCGCGCTTCGCTCGACTGAGGCTCGCCGTCGGAGTGACAGGACTCGAACCTGCGACCTCGGCGTTCCGAACGCCGCACTCTAGCCATCTGAGCTACACTCCGTTTTTCATTTAAACTTGATCCAAATTTATTTTAGATCGATTACGTAAAGATTGTCTGGTGAATCTGGACTGAAACTAGTCTTGATGATGAGTTTGCTGCCGTCTGGCCAAGGATAAACGAAATCGCTAGCAAATGGTCCAGAGTAAACAGTGGTGATGTTTTGACCATCATATTCCATGATTTTGATTTTGCCAGCTTCGACAAAAAGTAAATGTTTGGAGTCAGGGAACCATTGAATAGTGTTTAATCTAACTGCAGTGTAATAGTTGGCAAAGCTAAGAGCAGTAGAGAAATTATTATCCCTTTGTAGGCGATTGAAGGCAGTAGGAGAGGCTTCGAGAGACTTGGCAATGCTTTGATCAAGATCGTCGGCCAAGATAATCTTTTCTGTGTTTATTTTCTTCAAAATTTCTTTTGGCTTGGTAGCAGCTGCACTGGCGCTTTGTATTTCTGGAGCATTTAATAGATCTGGCAGAGCAGAAACCGTAGCTACCTTGAAATTTTTATCTTCTTCACGATCGTAGACATAGATAGCTCCAGGTTCCAAAGTTCTTGATTCTTCTTGAGTATTGGTAGCTGGAACTGGAGGCACGATATTTTCTGCTAGGATTGCTGGAGCAGTGGCGGTATAAAGCAATCTTTTTTTGTCAGGGGAGAGGTAGACATTTTTGGCAGAATTTTTGGTGATATCTAGAACTTCTTTAGGGAATTTGGATAAAAATTGTCTCTCACGTAAATAGATATCTTCTTCCCATTGAGCCAAGAGGTCCTTTTTTTGGAAACTGATGTCTTTTTGTTCTGAGAGGGAGACTTTTTTATCGATACTGATTAGGAATTCTTTTTTATCTGATAGGATCATAAATTCTGTGCTGTCTGGAGACCAAATGATTTGAGCATCAATTAAATTCAAATCTTCCATGTCATCGGTAATTTGTTTTGGTCCATTTTGCAAAGAAAGGAAATTACTGTTGAGATCTAGAACATAAAATCCATTCTTTAATTTTGAACTAGCTTGGTTAGTGAAAAAGAGAATTTTCTGGCCGTCAGCTGAAGGATGAAGATTGCCAATACCGGTAAAAGTAAGTGGAGTAATGCTTGGGGCAATTGGAAAAAGTAGAGCATTAGTCTGGGTTACCAATTCACTTTGAATCTTTAGCTTTTTATTCCAAGGGGAATAGCCTTCTTTGACGATTTTAATCTGATATATTTCTGGTTCGAGGTAAACCGTGTCGTCGGTAGCAGTGATTAGCTTGTCATCAATAAAAACTTGAGCGCCAGCAGGAAAAGAATTGACATTGAGTAGGCCAGTGTTGGCCATCACACCTTTATTGGTTACACGCCAACTACCACGGGCATATTGAATGGCAAAATAGCTGCCAACTGTCACAATGGCGATCGATAATAAAGTGTAGACGACTCTTGATCCTAAAATATCTAGAATTTTATCAAGAAAACCTTTTTTCTTTTTATTTTTTTCCATCACTGGTATTATAACAAGCAGATGTTTAAAAGTCTTTCAAAAAAAATAGCCATCGATTTGGGTTCATCCAAAATCAGAATTGTCATGATTGATGATTTGAAGAATGATGTTTGGGAATTGTCTCCGATTGATTTTAGAGCCAAAATCCTTGAGGAAGAAGCCTGTCTTGCCAGAAGAAAAGATACGCATAAAACTTTAGCAATTGGCAAAGAAGCTTTGGCAATGAGAGGTCGATTAGATTCGTTTGCTGAAATAGTTTTTCCTTTTGCCAAAAGTAGGATCATTGATCAAGAAGCAGCTGCCATCTTGATGAAAGAATTACTGAAAAAAGTTTTTAAAGGTATGGTTTTAAATCCAATTGTCATGGTAACTACTGTGGCGGCGGCGACTTCCTTGGAACGCAAGATTCTTAGTCAGTTTTTCTATGATTTAGGTTTTTCTAGAGTTAATTTGATTGCGGCGCCTCTCGCCGCCGCCATTGGTGCTGGCGTGCCGGTCGCTGATACTTCTGGTACCTTGTTTTTACAAATGGGGTCGAGCGGAGCTCAGTTTAGTGCGATTGCTCTTGGATCTTTATTATTCAATGAAGACAGTGATTTTGGTGGGGATCGTCTAAATAACGAAATTGTCGATCATTTGGCTTTGACGGAAAATTTTGCTATTTCTTTGGAAAGCGCAGAGCTTTTGAAGAAGAAGGTTTTTTCTTTAGCATCTTCAAAAAAAACTTTATCAATTACTGGTAAAACAATTAATGGCGCCAATCCCTTGGAACTCAAGATAAAATCTAGTGATCTAGAGCCAATTGCTGATCGTTTCAAACTTGAATATGAATCGCTGATCAATGCTTTGCTTACAAGAATTCCTCCAGATTTAGTTTCGGATGTTTTGCAAAAAGGTCTGCTTATGTCTGGTGGATTAGCTAAGATTGATGGTTTAGAAGACTTTTTGATTGCTAAATTTTCTTTTCCAGTAGCTTTGTTAGACGCGCCTGATTTATTGGCAAGTATGGGTGCTGTAGCAATGCTTAAAAATATTGATTTATTTAGTGAGAGTTTGGCTTTTGACGCTTAACCACCATGAACTTTGGCGACAAAGTAATTTTGTAGCTTCTTTTTCATTTTGCATCATTTTCTTAACAGCTTCTTCTAGGAAAATTGTATTTTGTGAACCTTTAACCAAGATTAGGTCTTCGGCTTTTAACAATTTAGCAATTTCTGTTCCTGCTTCATTAGAATTTTGAAAACAAATAGCTGGATTTTGATTATTTTGCGCAATGATCGATTGAGCGTATTTTTGCATTTCTTGGCCGACTAGAAAAACCTGATCGAAATTCTTTGCGGCTAATAAAGCTATTTCTTCGTGGGTTTGTTTAGTTTCCTCGCCAAGTTCTCTCATGTCTCCAAGAAGAGCTAATTTTCTGCCTTTATTTTTGATTTTACTCATCAGCTCAATCATGTCTTTCATTGACGAGGCATTGTAGGAACTATCAATAATGATGGAATTGTTTTTTCCTTCGATGGAAGTTGCTCTGCCAGTTGGTAATTCTAAGTGGTTTTCTAGAGAATTCTTTATCTCTGTACTACTTAGTCCTGCTTTCAGTCCAATTAAAATTGCAGAGGCAAGACCGTAGGCATAATGTTTTGGTAGAAGGAAGTTTTTGATTTTGATATCTAGTGTTTGGCTTTTGATTTTTAGTTTGCCGTAATGACTTTGAATTTGAAAAGTGAAGCTAGTACTAACTTCTTTCTCTTCAATTTGAGTTTGGTGACTAATGATTTGTAAATCGCAGATGTTGTCACTGCCAAAAGAATAAGTTTCAGTTTCAATATTTTGGCAAATTTCTCTGATGTTTTGATCGTCAAAATTTAAAAAAGCGAAGCCGGTTTTTGGTAGAGATAGAACTAATTTAGCTTTTTCTTTGGCAATTTCTTTGATAATTTGTTTTTTTCTAAGCTCAGGATCGGTTTCTGTGACCAAGTGATCAAAAGCAAAACTATGATTGAGGCCGGCATTTAGAAAAACCGCCATATTTGGCTGAATGATGCTGAGAAGAAAATTCATGTTTTTAGGTGAATTTGGACTATCGATGCCCATTTCAACCAGATAATAATCAAATTTTTCGAAATAAGTGATTAGTTTAATGGGAGCTAAAATGAAAACTCGCAGCCAATCTATAATAGAGTAATCTTTCATTTCTAGCCCAAGAATATCCAGGGAAATTCCTGACTCAGAATTTGCTTTAAAGCTTGCTTTGACTTTATATTTATTTTTTAGAACGCTGTAAATTGTATTACGGGTGCTGCTTTTACCAGCGCTACCGGTGATACCGACGATCTTACAGTTTTTATTTTTTTTGAGCTGAAGTCTTGCAAAAAAACGCAAATAACATAGTACAAACATGGCTAATTTTTGTTTCATTTTTGCCTTTCTAAAACTGCTTTGGAAAAGGCGTTGCCACGCTCTTCATAATTTGCAAAACCGCCAAAACTAGCACTGGCAGGACTTAGCAAAACAACATCGCCAGATTTAGCTTCTTGATGAGCTAGTGAAACTGCTTCCTCCATGGTTTCGACTAGAATAGTAGGAATGTTTTTTTCTCGCAAAGTAAATTCGATTAGTCGCTGGCCGGTAGTTGGCAAGGCGATTAGATACTTAATCTCATAGTCGGCAATGACTTTGGCCAATTCGCTGAAATCCTGATCTCTTTCATAACCACCGGCGATAAGAATGACTGAATTTTTGGCAAAACTTTTGATGGCCATCATCGCGGAATGCGGGTTGGTAGAAATTGAATCGTTGAAATATTTAGCTCCATTAACTTCTGCAACAAATTCCAAACGGTGCGGTAAACCGCGAAATTTTTTGATGGTTTCTTTGATTGACTCGTTTTTTGCATCGAATAGCTTGGCGACCAAGATGGCTGGCATGACATTGTAAAGATTGTGCTCACCAATCAAAGGAATTTCGTTTATTTGAACAACTGATTCATCTTGGTAAAAGATTTGGTCATCTTTTCTGTAAACTAAGCTTTCATCCTTTTTATCTAAGTTGGTTTTTAGTTTTTTGGCTTGGCTGAGTGTTGCCATTTGACTGCTGCCAGATAAATCGGGATTGTAAATTAAATAATCCGTTTCTTTTTGATATCTAGCAATCGCACTTTTGGCTTCAAAATAACTGGCAAAATCTTTGTAATAATCTAAATGTTCAGATTTAATATCTAACACAACGGCGACATGAGGACTTTCTTTCAATTCTGCTAATTGGTGGCAAGAAAGCTCATCAACAACTAGGGTCTCTTGGCTAATTTTATCCAATTGATTGAGTGGTGGCTCACCAATATTGCCAAGTAAAACGGTATTTTTGCCTGCATCACGCAAAATTTCGTAAGTTAATTTACTGGTAGTGCTTTTGCCTTTGGTGCCAGTAATACCAATGATTGTTCCTTCACATAATGCGAAAAAAATTTGAGTATTGGAAAGAATTTCGCTGCCATTTGCGATGGCTGTTTGGATTTCTGATGTGGTCAAAGGAATGCCGGCGGTTTTAATAATAATGTCATATCGATTGATTTTCGTAAGGTAATTACTGCCAAAAAATTTGACAATATTTTCGTCTTTTGGAATTTTTTTTTCTTCTTCATCGGCAACGGCAATTTCTTTATTTGGAAAATTTTTACTTAAAAAATCTAAAGTGGAAAGGCCTTCTCGGCCCATACCCAAAATAATTATCGATTTGCTAGCAAGTTTATCCATTAGCTCGGTCTTGGTGATTTTTCTAGAAATTTCTCTCAAAAATGGAGCGGGTGACTTATTTTTTTTGTAAGCTAAAAGCATAGCTTCTCGCACTTCGGCAAAAGTGCCGACGCATTCGAAAGGTTTTTTGTCTCCAAAACCAGCTAAATCTAGGAAAGTTTGTTTGAGAGAGTTTTTGGCAAAAAGATCTTCACTAAAAATTTTCTCAGAAACAAATTTTTCATCTAAATAGGCTGAGAGCATGGTAAAAACGAAGGCGCACTTTGGGCAATTTTGACACCAAACATCATTTTTTTGGCCGACATTACAACTCTTAAAAGTAGTTAAAATCTCAGCAAATCTCTGGTCATTTTCTGCAAATTCGCAAAGTTTTTCCGTAATTTCTAGCTCAGAAAGTGAGCGAAGCAAAGAGAGATATTTTGGTGCTTTTTCAGTTGTGGCAGAAAAAAGCTCTTCACTACTATATTTGGCAAATTTTTTCTCAAAATCCAAACTTTTGGAATACTGATGATTAATTTTATGGTCCAAATAAAGTAAATTTTCTTCTTCACTACTGGCTTCATTGCCAAGTAAAATATTTTCCTGACCATAAAGATAAGCGATTGCCGAGCTAGCGAAAGCGAGATAAGCACTAAAAGGAGTGTGACCGTTGAGATAGCCTTGTTTATTAAGCTCGATTAATGCCGGATCAATGCTGCGTTCTGCATCAATGATTCTTTGACAATTACCTTCTTTCTGCAAGAGAAGAGCGATTTTTTTAGCGGCTGGAGCATTTGGTGAAAGTAAGAAAATGTCATAAGGCAATTTTTTTTCTTCTATCATTGCCAATACTGTCGCTGAATCTTTGCCACCACCAACAGGAATTAAGATTTGGCTATGGGCAGCGCTGGTGAATTTTCGATTTTCCTGATTTAATTCGCCAGTTTGCTCAAGCTTAATCTGAATAAAATCGGCTGCCGTAAAATCAATTTGATTCTGGTAATAGAATTCTCCCAGGCCATTAATTAGCAAGTCATGCCAAAAATCTTTGGCTTTTTCTGTGATTTGACTCTGATGTTTAATGATGATTTCGGCAGGACAGGCAGCTTTAAAGTAACTAGGAATTTCAGCTAAGCCTAAGTTAAAGAACAATTTATCTAATTGTGGATCTAAATTTTCTTTTGTTTCAATTTGAGCAAGGACTTCTGGACTTAGATTTTTGATTCTAAGTTTTGGCGAGAAGTGAATGTCTGGCTCGAGAACCAAATCGAAAGTTAGTAGGAGATCGCTGTTTTCTTTGGTCAAATCAAAACCCTCATAAACTAAACGAGGGTGAGTGTGGCGCAAGTTTTTTAAATCCATGTGGTCATTATAGCTCGAAAGCTGATAAAATCTAACCATGCAGACCAGTCAGCTTTTTGGTTTATCTATCCTTAATGTTGAGAAAAAAGAGCTTTTTGCTTTTTTTGATCAGTTTTTGTCTGCTAAGGATGAATCTTCCAAGACTTTGACGGTTTTTACCCCAAATCCAGAGCAAATAGTTATGGCTCAAACTGACAAAGTTTTTGCTTCGAATCTAGCCAAGGCCGATTATCTTTTGCCAGATGGAATTGGTCTCGTTTGTGCTTCCAGAACTCTGAAAATTTTTGGCAAAACTGATCAAAAAATTAAGGAGCGTATTGCTGGAGTGGATCTGGTAGATAACTTATTATTCCTGGCAACTTCCAAAGAATTAAAAACTTTAATTATTGGCGGCAGAGATTATTGTGGTTCTTTTGAAGGAGAAGCTTTTGAGGATGAAAAAAGTTTAATTGAAATCAAAAAAAATCTATTTTGGACTGAGGGCTATCAAGAAAAAGCAGAAATTTTGCCAGTTGAAGAAGAAGCCTTAGCTAAAATTATTGAGAGAGTGCAGCCGAATTTAGTTTTTGTGGCTTTGGGCGCACCTGATCAGGAAAAATGGATAATCGATCATCGCGCCTTGCTAGAAGCCAACCAAGTCAAAATTGCCATGGCTGTTGGCGGTTCTTTTGATTTTCTTTTCAATAAAGTTAAAAGAGCTCCGCTTACAATACAAAAGCTAGGTCTGGAATGGCTATGGCGCTTAATTCAGCAACCTTGGCGCAAACATAGACAATTACGCTTAATCAAATTTATTTCTTTAGTTTTTAGAGAAATTTTCTAAATTATTCTTCTTCAGCGCCGTTTGGGTTGACACCAAGAAGCCAGAGAACAGCTTCTTTCTTATAACGTCTGTCGCCTCTGGAATTAATACGGATGGCTGGTAATTTACCTCTTTTGCCCCAACGCTTAATAGTTAAAGGAGAAACGCGCAACAAATCGGCTACTTCACGCACGGTTAATAAATCAGGAAGATTTTTGATGTCTAGCTTGCTAGCGTCATCAGCGCGACCTGTTTTTTTGTCGTCCTCGGTGATCATGTTGACGTTGTCGTTCATTTTTCCTTTCGCTCTGGGCAATTTTGCCCTAATCTTAAATTAATTAAATATCCCATAACTTTTTGGGTTATCGTGGTGAGGAATGAGTCTTTTTAGATCAAAGTATTCTTCTGATCTATATCCAACAGTAACAGATTGAGACTCTATGGGTCAAGAGGGAAAATTGACTATTTTAGGTAAAGAGTTTTACAGCTTTTTCCACATAACTATCCTATAATTTTTTAAACAATGGAAAAAAGGCGAAACTCTAAGCCTATAACTTTTTAAGTTACTGAATTGTGCAAAATAATGGATTTTTTTCAAAATAGTGGAATAATGAAGCCAATTATGAAACAAACAAAGAAAACAGAGAATAAATTTCCTTATTTAGTGTCAGTTTTAGCCTTAATTTTCTTATTAGTTGGTATTTTTGGCAGTGTTAGGACAGCTTTAAATGTTTATCTTTTTGAAAAATATCCAAACACTGGAGTTTTATCTTTTAACAATAATAATTACATGCAAAAAGAAGAGGATTGTACTCCTTATCCAATGCAGTATTTTGACAATAATGGTCAGCCAAGAAGCGCATCAGAAGACGAGAAAAAGTCTGCTCAAGAGCAAAAGGATATTTGTTTGAGTTCAGTTCAGAAATCTAGAGAAAATGCCAAGATAAACGACATTGGTATCTCTTTATTTTTCTTATTCCTTGGTGCCGGAATTTTTGTAGGTAAAAAATATCTATAAAAACTTTTTTTACATTGAAAAACCCCGCCTTTTTAGAGCGGGGTTTTTACTATTTTTTGCTTAAAGAATTAAAATAATTATTTTAATTCAACGACGCAACCGGCTTCTTCCAAAGTCTTTTTGGCTGCTTGAGCATCTTCCTTCTTAGCACCTTCTAAGACTGGCTTAGGAGCTGATTCGACGAAAGTTTTGGCTTCACCTAAACCTAATTCAGGTTTAAGAGTACGCACAGCTTTGATAGCAGCAATTTTGTTGCTACCGGCTTCTTTGAGGATGACGTCAAATTCGTCTTGTTCCTCAACAGCGGCTGCTGGAGCGGCTGCCATAGCACCCATCATAGGAGCTGCGGCGGTTACACCAAAGGTGTCTTCTAAAGCGGTTACGAGTTCTGAAACTTCCATTAAGGAGAGTTCTTTGACTGCGTCAACGAGCTTTTGAACTTTTTGTGAGAGTTCTGCCATATATTTGTTCCTTTCTTATTACTTTTTATAATTATTAAATCTAATCGATATCTATTATTTTTTGTCGGCGATAGCCTTCATGACGTAAACTAAATTACGAGCACTAGCTTGAAGGACATTGACCAAGCCTTGACCTGGAGACTTAAGTCTTTGAATTAACATAACAATGAGTTCGTTCTTACCTGGCAATTTACTCAAGGCTTTGACTTCTTCGACTGAAAGGACTTTACCATCCATGAAACCTTGTTTGATGTCTAGCAAATCTTTGTCGTCGTGGAATTTAACTAAGGCTTTGATAGCGGCAACTGGATCATTGTATGAAAAAATAACAGCACTCATTCCTTGTAAGGATTCACTGACTTTGCCTTTGCCAACAGCAATGTCGATCAAAGTGTTTTTGGTGACAAACATTTCGCCACCAGCTTCACGAAGAGCGGCTCTTAGTTCGGTTAAATCTTTGACTTTAGCGCCAGCATAGTCGATGACGACCATGGAAGCAGCCTTATCCAATTTTTCTTGAATAATTTTAATTTGTTCTTGATTATGTTGATTTGGCATAGATTTCTTTCAAATACTACTAATTTTCTATTTTCAAAATTTGTGCCGAGAGAATGTGGGGTAAAAGCAGGGGGGATAAAATAACAAAAGCTATTTTCCTCGGTGCGATTATTAACTCTTGCGAGCCACACTGTCTTTGGAACAAGAAGGAAATTATACCCCAATCCTCAAGATTTGCAAATAGAGATATAAATTGGAATCTGTGCCTATAATCTATCTAAATTATGAATGAAAGAATCAGAGTGACTACTGATCTGCAAAAAAAAGGAATTAAGCTGTTCCTTAATTTTAGAGGAGATATGGGTTCTAATTATATGGACGCTTATCAGGGGAAAGATGATGCAACAGCTAATGAATTGCTTGGAATTGCTTTTCATGGCTATGAAAGTCAAGGTAGAACGGACATTACTACAGAGCGTGTGGAAAAATTTATTGCTAAAGTGGCAGCTAATCCTGAATTGAGAAGTTTCTCTTCTGTTTTAATTAATATATTTGGCAAATTAGGTTTTAGAAGTGATGATGTTCAGGTGGTTCATTCAGATAACATGGCCAAAAAGCCAAGTAAAAAACCTCATTTCTCCGATCATGATAAAAGAGGACAAAAGTTTGGTGGCAGAAGGCGTTAGTTTTTAGATAATTGTGAGAAAAATATGAAAAAAATAATTAATTTTTTATTAATTCTACTTAGTTTTAATTTTCTTTTTCTTACTTCAGCTTTTGCCAAAGAATATAGTTTAGATAGCGTCAACATAAAAGCCTTTGTCAATAAAGATAGTTCAATGAACGTCACGGAAGAAAGAAACTTTAACTTTCAGGGTGATTATCGTTTTGTTTATCAAACCATCGATAAAACTTCCAAAAGGGGAGAACAATACGATTTGAGTAGTTTCACTCTTTGTGAAAAAGACACTAAGGTTTGTTACAAGCAATTAGACAAAAACGTAGTAAATTTTGAAGATGCGAGAAGCAATCCAAACAATACTTTTGTAGTTGACGACCGAGGCGACAAATATTACTTGCAGTGGCATTTCCAAGCTAATTATGAGGTCAAAAGTTTTGTACTAACTTACAAGGTCAATAATGCCATTACTAGACATGAAGATGTGGCTGAGCTTTATTGGCAATTTATCGGCAAAGATTGGGAAGTTCCATCAAAGAATATTGAAACCAGAATTTATTTGCCAAAAGAAATTTTGGCTAGCCAAATGGACAGCATAAAAGCTTTTGGTCATGGGCCGCTTAATGCTGACGTGACGATTTCGGCTTTGCCGGAAAAAGAAAACAATCTTTATTATGTTTTACTACAAGCTTCTGAACTTCCAGTAGGTAAGTTTTTTGAAGGCAGAGTGCTTTTGCCGATTAATGTTTTTCTGGGTCCAAAGAACGGTTCTTTAAATAAAGCCGGAATCATTAAAGAAGAAGAATCATTTATTAATGAAACAATTAAAAAGTTAAAAAATGGAGAACGTTTGAGTTTCTTTTATTTTTCTTTAACGGTTCTGCTTTCTTTGCTCGGTATTTTTCTGACTGTGACGGAGTTTTTAAAATTTTTAAAACTTGGTAAAGATAAACCACTTAAAAACTTAAGCGGTGTTTGGGAACCACCAGCCGATACTGAGCCGGCTTTGGTCACACAAATTTTAGCTGCCACTGCAAGTCTCAATCCACAAGTTTTTACTGCCACTGTTTTGTCGTTGGTCCAAAAAAAACTTTTCAAAATCACTCGCAGTAATAAAAAAGAAGGCTTTTTCAAAAAAGAATATCGTTATTTCTTAGAAAAAACTAATCGCGTGGTTTCTGGTGTTGATGAAATTACTAAAGGTGCAAGAACGGTCGAATTAGCTGCTGTAGAAAAAGAAGTCTATGAGTTTTTGACAGATAAAATTGGCAAAACCTATTTGCAATTTTTTGACGAAAAGACACAAGAATGGGTCAAGAGAATAGATCTTTCTTCTGCACCAACAGAAGAGACAAAAAAAAGATTGGCACTTTTAGACATTGGTCAGTATGTAAAATCTTACCCTTCTTCTAGTTACACCTTTTTTAAAGGTCTAGAAAAAATTGCTTTGAATGAAGGACTTAAAGAAGGTTATTTTGAAAGAGAATCTTATGATTATGCGAAGAGTTTTTCAGCTCTAAGAGTGCTTGTGGTACCGTTTTTTAGTTTTATCTTGCTCTTTTTACTAGGTAGTCTTCTTGATGGTGAAGCTTCTCTAAAAACTACGGCTTGGGCCAGCATAGGTTTGTTCGTCGCAGTTGGTAATTTAATCATATTTTTCTCGATTGGAATGATTTTTGCAGCTTTGCAGTTTTTCGCCCAAAAAAGAACTAAAAAGGGTTGGGAAGAGGCAAGCGCTTGGAAAGCTTTTAAAAAGCATATGCTCGATTACAAAAAAACTGAGAATTATTCTATCGACAGCATAATTTTATGGGAAAAATATCTAATTTATGGAACCTTATTTGGCATATCGATGAAAGCTTTGTCACAATTGCCGGTTCATTTTTCAGATGGTGATCAAAAAGTTTTAACTACTTATTGGGGTGTTTCCAGCTTTGACAATTTAGGTAATTCATCTGTAGGAGATTTGAGCGCAATTAGTTTGGGTTCTTTAGCCGATTCTCTTAATTCTTTAGGTGGAGCTTTTAATACACTTTCTAGCAATGTTTCTAGAAGCTATAGTGCTTCTGGTGGTGGTTCTAGCGGTGGATTTTCTGGAGGCGGAGGTGGTGGCGGAGGTGGTGGCGGAGGTGGAGCAGGATAGCTATTTATTATTAACAAATTGAATTATGCCAGAAACTATACGAGTTACAGATCATTTATTAAAACAAAAGAACAAACTAAGAGTTGATTTTTGTCACGATAACGGAGCCAGTGTTTTCGATGCTATTGCTCGTGAAGAAGAAAAACAGAGCGAGAAATGGATCGGTACGCAACATTTTGGTTATGAAGGTAATAGAAAACCAATCTCCTTAGAAAATTTGCAAGAATTTATTACCAAAATGGCCCGCAGTCCAATGCTTAAATTTAATGCGACGCTAATAATCAAAGTTTTAGGTACCTTGGGTTTTGACAAGACAATGCTAGATGTAGAGTATGTGGACATCCCAGATACTAGTTCTCATCCAGCCAAAATTAAGCAACCAGCCCCACCTAAACAACCAACGCGTTGGGAGCAGAAAAAAGCCAAGTTTTTTGGTCGCAAAAGACGAGATTTTCGTTAGGTGTGTTTTGAAGCAAACTTGTAATCTAGGCTTTGGCGTTTTATGGCACAGCATCTTTTGCACCATCTTCTTTTTTGCCTTGCAAAAAAGAAGGGTTCGAAATACAATCACCCATGTGTTAATCAATTTTTCAAACACCACTACTACCACTGCTTAAGAAGCGGGGTATTTTTTGTTGTTTAAAAAAATAAGAACCCCGCCAAGAGCGGGATTTTTTCGTCTTGCTTCGCAAATTAACTAAAAAACCATTAAAATAACAATACAAAACAAACAAGAAAGGCATCATGCCAAACCATAAACAAATAAACCAAGAAGATAAACTTCTACCAATGCGTCACAGTAGCGAGCATGTGCTCACTATGGTCATGGAACGTTTATATGGTAGTGATGAAAAGAGTAATCCGGTAATTATCAAAGCCATGGGTCCAGCAATTGCTGACGGCTTTTACTTTGACTTCGATATTGCCGATAGCGCTCGCGAAAAAGGATTGAAAATTACTGAAAAAGATTTTCCTAAGTTAGAAAAGGAAATGAAAAAACTTATCCAACAAAGTTTGCTGATGGAGAAAATTGAAGTTTCCATGAAAGTGGCTCGCCAAATTTTTGCCGCTAACAAATACAAACAAGAATTGTTAGATGGTTTGGCCAATGCTGAGGATTTTGAACTGAGTGAATCAGTCAGTGATGGCAAGTCACCAGTCAAGCATCAAATGCTTGAAAAAAATCCAGTCAAATTAACTCTTTATCTAACCGGCAGAGCAGAACAGATTGAAGCAGACAAAAAATTGATTGCTGGCATGGAAATGATGGGTAATAGCGACGCTGCGAGTATCAAATTGGCCTCTTTTGTCGATTTGTGTAAAGGGCCTCACGTTGCCAAAATCTCCGAAATCAAGGCCGTTAAACTACTGAGCATTGCTGGAGCTTATTGGCGCGGAAGTGAGAAGAACAAAATGCTCACTCGTATTTACGGCACCGCTTTTGCTTCTCAAAAAGAATTGGATGAATACTTAGCCAACAAACAATTAGCCGAAGAACGCAATCACCGTAAAATTGGTAAGGAAATGGAGCTCTTTGCCATCATTCCTGAGATTGGTCAGGGCTTGCCAGTGTGGCTACCAAATGGTTATGCCATGCGTCGCGTCCTGGAAGATTACATGATGAAGATGGAGCGCCGTTTCGGTTATGTCCACATTCTTACCCCTCATATTAATCGTAAAGAATTGTTTGAAAAATCAGGCCATTTAGGCTTTTATGATGAAAGTATGTACCCACCTTTGACCTATGAAGAAAAAGATGATTCGGGTAAAGTGATTGAGGGTGGATCAGAGGTTTATTATCCAAAACCAATGAACTGTCCAGCCGGCATGATGGTCTACAAGCTCAAAAACCATAGCTATCGTGATCTGCCAATTAAGATGGGTGAATTTGGCACGGTTTATCGTCGCGAAAAATCTGGTGAGCTGCACGGCTTACAAAGAGTCCGTGGTTTTACCCAAAACGATGCTCATATTTTCTGTACCCCAGAACAATTGAAAGATCAGTTCAAAGAAGTGATGAAAATGCTTGGCATGTTTTATAAAGACATGGGTTTTGATAATTATCACTTCCGTTTATCGTTGTCCGATCCAGAAAAAGCTAAATTCCAGAATTGTGGTAGTCGCGAAGATTGGGATAAGGCAGAAAATATTTTGCGCGAAATCCTCAATGAGGCTGGTGTTGAATATGTTGAGGCCAAAGGAGAAGCAGCTTTTTATGGTCCAAAACTCGATGTACAGGCGGTTAATGTTTTTGGCAAAGAGGACAGTATTTCCACAATTCAGGTGGACTTTAACTTGCCAGAGCGTTTTGACATTACTTACATTGATGAAACTGGTGAGAAAAAGCGTCCTTTTGTTATCCATCGTGCTTTGATTGGTTCGTTTGAGCGCTTCTTCTCGTTTTTAATTGAGCATCACGGTGGCAATTTCCCAGTTTGGCTGGCTCCAGTGCAAGTCAAAATTTTGCCAATTGCTGATCGTCATAATGAATATGCCCGTGAAATATTCAATCAACTCTTGGATCAAGATGTCCGCGTTGAATTAGATGACCGCTCCGAACGTTTACAGGCCAAAATTCGTGCAGCTGAGGTAGCTAGAGTACCAATCATGCTAATCATTGGCGACAGCGAAATTGAAGCCAAAAAAGTCGGTGTACGTGTCCGCGGTAAAGCTCGTGAAAGAGCAGAAGAATTGATTAAAAGTGGTGAACTTAAAGCTGAATTGAATCAAAGCGGCGATCTTGGTGGTCTGGTTCTCAGCGCGCTTCAACAATTCTTGGTTAAATAAATTGGACAATAATCTGAAAACCCGCCTTTTTGAGGCGGGTTTTCAATTCAATTTTAAAAAAAGATTTTATTCTTCTTCACTTTCCTCAATGAGGACTTTAATGCCAGGTCCCATACTAGGAGCGATGCTTAACTTGAGGATTCTACCTTTTAGAGCTTTGACTAAAGCTTCGATATTAGCCACAAGGTCAGCGCTACTCATATCGGTTTTACCAATAATTAAATGCATTAGAGGAGCTTTTTTCTCAGTTTTGAGATTAAATTTGCCAGCTTCTAATTCTTTTTTCTTT
>CAJBWJ010000004.1 GCA_903959355.1 uncultured bacterium | reverse complement strand
GTTTCTCAAATTTATTTTTGGCAATTTTGAGCAAACCTGCGGAGTTGTCCAAACCTAAATAAGAAAAATTATTTTCTCCAAGATTTTTCTCTAGAAATTCCACAAAACGACCATTGCCGCAGGCGATATCTAGAACTTTTAAATTCTGTTTTTTTGGCAGCTGTTTCATCAGCTCATCCCAACCATGCCAAGCAAAATTACGAGTTTCGCTAAAATCATTACTGATTTGATTGTAAAAATCTTGATTAAGTTGATTGAAGGCTTTGATTAAATATTTGCGCATCATGGCTATTTTATGTCAGATCTAAGATATAATAAACATCCTGATGGCAAATGACATGATTTCTCTACTAAAGGATTTGGAAAATAATCTCGATAAACCGATTGATGATTTGCTGCGTTTGATTAAAAAATATCAAAAAGCTGATGGTTCTCATTGGAACTATGCTGGCATTATCGAACAATATAAAAAACTTGCAGGCACGCAAGGTTTAAAGAAATTTAATCCAAAACTCGTGGAAAAAATTCTCATGAAACCGGTCCGCACTCTTTCTGGTGTGGCGCCAGTTACAGTTTTGACTAAACCTTATCCATGTCCTGGAAAATGCATCTTTTGTCCCAATGATCTACGCATGCCAAAAAGCTATTTAGCTGAAGAGCCAGGTGCGCAGCGAGCTGAAAAGAATTATTTTGACCCATATTTGCAGGTTACCAATCGTCTAGAAGCGCTTAACTCCATGGGTCATCAGGTGGATAAAGTTGAACTAATTATTTTAGGTGGTACTTGGACAGCTTATCCATTGTCTTACCAGATTTGGTTTGTCAAAGAATGTTTTAGAGCTTTGAATGATTTTCAAACTAAAAATGACTCTTTAAAAATTCAAGAAAAATACCAAGATTTTCAAAAAAAATTCAAAGAAAGTGAAAAAAAATGGAAGACTAAATCTTTTTTGAATATCAATGCTAGTGAAAATAAAGAAAATTTTTCTGAATTACAAATCAAAGGTGAAGACATTTCTGAAACTTACAATGAACTGATTAGCAAATATTATTTGCAACCAGAAAATGCTTTAGGTGTAGTGAAATATCAAAAAGCCAATTGGGAAGAATTGGAGCTAGAGCAAGTCAAAAATGAAACAGCTTTACAAAGAAGTGTCGGTTTAGTTATTGAAACTCGTCCTGATGAAATCACTCCAGAAAGTGTTAAAAATATTCGTCGCCTCGGTGCTACCAAAGTGCAGCTTGGTATTCAGTCGCTAGATGATGAAATTTTACGCAAAAATAAAAGAGGTCATAACGTAGCCGTAGTTAGAAAAGCTTTTTCTCTGCTTAGACAAGCTGGTTTTAAATTACACATTCATTTCATGGCTAATCTTTATGGTGGTAGTGTGGCCAAAGACAAGAGAGATTTTGCCAGACTTTTTAAAGATCAAGATTTTCGTCCCGATGAATTAAAAATTTATCCATGCTCACTCATTGAAACAGCTGAACTAATGAAATATTACAAAAAAGGTTTGTGGAAACCTTATTCTTACGAAGAATTATTGGAGATCACTGCTTTTACGCTCACTCATACTCCGCTCTATTGTCGTATTACCCGTATGATTCGTGACATTCCATCTCAGGACATTGTGGTCGGCAATACTAAGTCTAACTTTAGACAAATTGCGGAACAACACGCCATAAAAACCAATCAAAAAATGCAGGATATCCGTTCGAGAGAAATTCGTTCTCAGAGTTTTGAAATGGATGAAGTAAAACTACAAATTAAAAATTACAAAACCAGTGTTAGTCAAGAAAAATTCCTACAATTTACTTATCAAGATAAAATTTTGGCTTTTTTGCGTCTTAGTTTGCCACTCGAAAAAAAGAACCAAGTGATTGACGAGTTGGATGGCGCTGCCATGATTCGTGAGATTCACGTCTATGGTCGTAGCTTAGCCATTGGTCAAAAAGAAGGTGAAGATGCTCAGCACTTTGGTTTTGGTAAAAAATTAATTGCCAAAGCGGCTGCTTTAAGTAAGAAAGTTGGTTATTCAAAATTAGCGGTCATTTCAGCGATTGGCACAAAAGAATATTACAGAAAAAGAGGATTTACAGACGGAGAGCTTTATCAATTTTTGGACTTGAGAAAAATAGAAGACTAAATCTATTTATCCATCTCAAAACGTTCTCTGGTAAATTTAATTTTTTTTGTGATGACTTTTTCTATATCAATATCTAATTCACAGCCAAGCAGAACTAATGAGCCAAGCACATCGGCGAATTCATCTTCTAGATTTTCTCTAGAAAATTTGGCAATTTTTGAGTCACGTTGTAGATTCATGCTTGTCAGAATTTCATCTGATAATTCACCAAGCTCTTCAACTACTTTCATAGTGCGAGCGAAAACTCTTTGATTATGATCTTTGAGTGGCCAATGATTGTTTAGAAAATCAGCAATCTCCTGATACTTAGCTACCAATTCTTTGATTTGCATAGAAATATATTATATCACTTCCAACTCCAGGGATTTTTCGTAGATCACTTATATTTTTTGGTTCTAAAATTGCCATAAGCTCCATTTGTCTGATCGTAAAAAGATTTGGCAGGTTTTTACAGTTAATTTTATCTAAATATTTTTGATTTATTATTTCTAATTTTTTTACGAATTCTTTTTCTAATTCATTTAATTCGATTTTTATTTTTAGACAGTTATAGCAATTTTTACAGCTACTCTCTTTATTATTTTGGCCAAAATAATTAATTATTTTTGTTTGCAAACAAGTTTTGCTTAAAGCATATTTCTTTATGGTAGATAATTTATCTATTTCTATTTGGCGTCTCTGATTTTCTAAGTCTTCGTAGCTATTATTAATCATGGCAGCTTGAATTAATAAATCTTTTTCCGAATATAACAAATAAACAAAACTCATCTTTCCGTCGCGACCAGCTCTGCCTGCTTCTTGATAATAATTTTCTAAATTAGCTGAAATTTGATAATGAATAACTATTCTAATGTCACTTTTATCAACGCCCATACCAAAAGCATTTGTAGCAATCATAATTTTTGTTTGACCACTCAAAAACTTATTTTGACTTTGCTCTCTTTTATTTTTTTCTAAGCCACCGTGATAAATATCTAGCTCATAAATATTTCTAAAATCATAAAACTTAATTAACTTAAACAATCTTTCACATTCTATTCTTGTGGAGCAATAGATAATGAAATTTTCTGTTTGATGATCTTTTAGTAATTTAAATAAGTAAGTATTTTTAGTCCAATTATCTTCACAAACTAAATTATGAAAAATTAAATTTTTGCGTAGAAAACCACCACTAAAAATTGTTGGCTTTTGAAGCTTCAGAAATTTTTTAATTTCTTCGCAAACTAGACTTGTAGCAGTAGCAGTGAAAGCTGCTATAGCAATTTTTTTATTATTTTTTTGAATTTTTTCTATGAATTCTGGAATTTTTTGATAACTTGGACGGAACTGATGACCCCATAAACTGATGCAATGAGCCTCATCGACCACTAAATATGAAATATTTATTTGCTGGCAAATTTCAATAATTTTTTTATTTTCCAATCGCTCTGGAGCTAAATAAAAAAGTTTGTATTCTCCATTTGATAATTTAGTTAAGCGCTTATCTATTTCTTCTCTGCTAAGATTACTACTCAGGTAAGTAGCGCTGACACCGGCTTTTTCCAAGTGATCAACTTGATCTTTCATGAGAGAAATTAAAGGTGAAATAACCAAGCTGGTGCCAGGAAAAATCAAAGCAGGCACTTGAAAACACAAGGATTTGCCGCCACCAGTTGGTAAGATTGCCAGGATGTCTAATTCATCTAAAATAGCTAAAACAATCTCTAATTGTCCGGGACGAAAACCGGCAAAACCAAAAAATTTAAGCAGCGTTTCAGTAGCTAATTTTTCATTATTTAGCACTGCTTTTTTATAACAAAAGCAGTTTGCAAGAAAGTTTACAAAAGCCTATTTGACTAATTTAGCAAAAACTTTTTTCATGAATTTTGGAAAAAGTCTAAAAGCTTCTGCTGATACACCTAAAGAAGGTGGACAAAAAATTCTTTCTTTATCCGTGTAAGCTATTTCGTAGATTGCTCCAGAAACATCTTCAACTGGAATCGCTGGCATAGATTTTTCTGAGCCGCTTAGGTCAACATCGGCTTTATTGCTATCAAAAAATTCTGTCTTCACTGGTCCAGGATGAACGGTGGTGATTTTAACTCCAAACTTACTAGTTTCTTGACGCAGAATATTGGCAAAAGCAGTAATTCCCCATTTGCTGGCACAATAAACTGACCATTTTGGTAAAAGCACATAACCAGCTAGAGAAGAAGTGAAAATAATGTGACCATAACCTTGTTTAATCATGATATTGGCGGCTTTTTTGCCAACTAGAATCATGCCTTTGACATTAACATCAATGATCTGCTCCACTTCATCATCAGTTAATAAATGAGCTTCTTTCACAAAACCTAGGCCGGCGTTGTTAAAAACTAAATCGAGAATTGGAAAGCTTTTCTCTAAATCAATGAAAAGTTTGGCGATGGATTCTTTTTGGCCAAAATCAGCAGTTAAGACACTGACTTCTGCACCAAAAGATCTGGCTTCTTCAGCTACGCCTTCCAGTTTTTCTCTGTTGCGAGCAACTAAAATTAAATGATTTTTGGAACCATCTCTCTTGGCAAATTCCAGAGCGACAGCTTTTCCGATACCACTTGAGGCACCGGTGATGAGGAGGTTTTTGGACATTTTTTAGTCGCGGATTCTATTTTTCTCCTCAGCGTCTCTAGAGTGAAGACGTTCACTCTGGTGGCGCGATGCATCGAAAAATGGATCCGCTCCTTTCTTTAGATATTAGATATATCTTTTACTATAACTTAAATTTGAAACGATTTTTTATCTAAAAATTTGAAGGTGTTTTTTAGTTACTCCTCGTCCTCACCGTCTCACCCTTCGGGTACTAGGAGGGAGCGTCAGGCTTCGCTTGAATCACTCTCTCCGTCGCCAATAAATCCATTTCTTTGGAGAGACCAGAGTTTTTGATAGATGCCACCATCTTTTTCAATTAGTTCTTCATGCGTGCCAATTTCAGCAATTTCGCCTTCATTCATGACGACAATGCGGTCAGCTTGCATGATAGTTGAAAGACGATGAGCAATGATAATACTGGTGCGAGGATTTTTTCGATCTCTAACTAAGTCCCAAAAAGCTTTTTGAATTATTTGCTCAGAAGCACTATCTAGCGAACTAGTGGCTTCATCCATGATGATAACTTTCGGTTTTTCTAGGAGCATTCTGGCAATTGCCAAACGTTGCCTCTGACCACCAGATAATTTGATGCCGCGCTCACCAACTGTAGTTTCGTAACCATTTGGCAAATCTTTTATAAAAACATCAACCTGAGCTGCTTTGCTAGCTTCTAAAACCTCTTCTTTACTAGCTTTTTGATTAGCATAAGCAATGTTGAAATAAACAGTGTTATTAAATAGCAGAGGATCTTGTGGGACTACGCCAACTATTTTGCGCAAATCGGCTTTTAGTAATTCACTAATTGGTACTTTATCAATTAAAACTTGACCTTTAGTCGGATCGTACATACGCATCAGTAATTTAGCGACAGTAGTTTTGCCAGCACCAGAAAAACCAACAAGCGCAATTGCTTCTCCACTCTCAATTTTGAGGGAAAAATTCTTCAGAACTGACTGTTTATTTTCATAGGCAAAATCAACTTCATCAAAAATAATTTCTCCTTTAATATCTTGAATTTTTTGTGGCTTCACTGGATCAGAAACAGTGATTTTTTCATCTAGTAAATCTAAGTACGTGCTGATATCAGTATTTTTTTTGGCTAACTCACGCAAACTAAAAAGTAACTGCATCATTTTTGGAAAAAGAGTCATTGAAAAAGTAGTAACGAGTAAAAAATCTGCTAAAACAATCTGTCCATTTTGCAAATCTCTAATGGCTAAAAACATAATACCTACTAAAGCAAAATTAATTAGATTTCCAACAATGCCATCAAAATAACGAAAAGTAAAAAAATAATCTTGCAGGCTTTTATTCCAAATTGCTAAAAGTTTGGAAAATCTAGATTGCTCAAATTTTTCGTTGGCAAAATATTTAACCGTATCGAAATTAACGAGGTTGTCTACTCTGGCAGAAGAAACATCATCATCTGCATCATTGAACGCCTTACGTTTTTCAATGTTAAATTTTATTAGAAAATATGCCACAAAAACGGTGATAGCAATTAGACAAATGACGAAGAGTAAATAATCATATCGCAAACGGGCAAAAGCAATGAACATGACGATAAAACTAATGGTTAAATTTAAAAATTGGCGATTGATGATGTCGTAATAAGCAAAAAAAGCATCATCGCCTCTTTTCATTAAACTAATTAATTTTCCAGAGCTTTTATTGGTGTGATAGGCAAAATCTAGATTATGAATATGGGTCAAAACTGCTTTGGCAATATCGTTGGAAGTTCCAACCATATTTTTATCTGTAATGTAGTAGCCGATGTTCTCTAGTAAATTACTGACAAAAAGAATTATGCCAAAAATGATGACTAGCTGAAAAGCCTTATCCATTAATCCATCTTGAACTGATTGAGTGAGCCACTTAACAAAAAAAGGTGCTAGATTATTAAGACACATGGCTAGAGCCATTGGCAATGTGCCGAAAATGAATGGCCATTTGCGCTGCCAGATGAAATGGTAGAGACGGAGAAAGACGGACATGAAGATAGTATAGTCTTTTTAATGGTCTATGGAAAATTTAGAAAAGAGACAAGACTCGTCCGCTTTGGGGATTAGCCACGCGCTTCGTAATTCCAAAATAAAAAAGATATTTATGCGAACAAATTAATTTCGCAAGACAGAAAAGGTTGTGGATTCCAAGCATTGAATTTAGTAAAATCAAAACTATGTCTGAAAATGAAAAAAATGATCGAGGTGAATTTATTGCTGGAACTAATTTGACAAAAGGGCTAGATAAAGCCAATGCAGCTCAAAAGCTACGACTTTACTTGATGAGACGACAAGGAAGGAGTTTTGAGGATGCTGCTAATACGGCTGCTCATGAATTACAACATATGAGTGCTGCACCAAAAACTAAACGTGTTGAGACAGGAACTCATAAGAATGGCAGGGCATTCGTGCGCCCCATTGACACTCTTACTCCAACTGAGTTGTATGAAGTAAATATAGCAGTTGGAGAAAAAAATATGAGCGATATTGACAAAAAAAATGTTCGACTAGCAAAACTTTTTATGTGGTTAGAAAATTTATTTAACCCTCGCAAGTAATACTCAACCTTTTTCCGCGCTTTGTTTGTGTGAATTATCAGTTTAACAAGGTGAACCGTAGCTTTTAGTCCATATGATTTTGCTTATAAAAAAACTGGCATTTAGCCAGTTTTTTTATTTGTCGGAGAGACAGGACTTGAACCTGCGACCTCACGCTCCCAAAGCGTGCGTTCTAGCCATCTGAACTACTCTCCGTTTTTAATGTTTCAACTGTGCCGCGAGAGGGAATCGAACCCACACACTATTGCTAGTACGAGATTTTAAGTCTCGCGCGTCTACCTATTCCGCCATCGCGGCGCGGCTTTTAACCTTCAAATTATATCACCACTCTACAAAGCTTTTGCGGGTAATTTTTAGAGTAATTCGTGAGCGTGATAAATGTCACCTGCTCCAATCGTAATGAAAACTCCATAATCACTTTTTTTGACGTAATCAGCTAGACCACTAATTGTTTTTAAATTCTTGATTTGGCAATTTGGATATTTGTTCTTAACAGCAGCGACCAATTTGTCGCAATTCATCTCGGCATCAAAAGCCTCGCGGGCTGAAGGGAAAATATCGATTAATAGAATTTCATCAATATTTTTGGTGTGAGTCGCCAAAGCATCGACGAAGTCATCAAATAATTCTCTAGTTCTAGAAAAAGTGTGAGGTTGAAAAGAAATTAACTTTTTTTGTTCACCAAAGTTTTCATTTAAAGTATCGATCACAGCCAAAATTTCTGAAGGATGATGAGCATAATCATCAAAGTGCCAATGTTGTTCATCTTTTTTGACTAGTTCGAAGCGGCGCTTGGTCGATCTGAATTCGTTGAGAGCAGCAATAATTTCAGAAGGTTTAAAACCTAGTTGCGCTATACAAGCTAGAGCCGCTAGAGCATTGATCAGATTAAATTTTCCAGGAACCAGTAGTTCAAAATGAAAGTCTGCCAACCTAAAATCGCAATCTTCTTTTTCGCCAAAAGTAATGATTTTTAGATCTTCTCTGCCCAACTGTGAAGTGAGTGTGACCAAATCGGCGTTGTCACCATTAATCACCAGCAAACCACCGTTTTTAATCTGAGAAAAAAACTTGGCAAAGGTTTGCTTAGTAGCTTCAAAATTCTTATAGACATCTGGATGATCGTATTTAAGGTTGGTGCAAATGGTGGCAAACGGCTCCAAAAAAGAAAATCGAGGCGTAATCTCCAAGCCTTTGGCTTTGGCGTTTGGATCGACGACATATTCATCGGCTTCTGCCACAAAATATTTGCCATTTTCTTGCCATTGGCCAGTCTTCGACATGCCAATGATTTCCCCGACTCCGACTGAAAAAGATAATTCTTCCTGAGCTAATTTGTCCAAAACAAAAGTGATCATGGCAGAAACAGTGCTTTTACCACCGACGCCACAGACAGCGATACCTTGCTTTTGATTAAAAAATTCGCCTAAAGCTTGAGCTTGAGTGTAAACCGGAATACCAGCTGTTATTGCAGCTGCAACTTGAGGGTTATCCACACCCTGATGAGCGGCAGTATAAACAACAGCATCGATTTTTTTGCCGGCAAAATCTGGTACGCTATTAATATCTTCGATTTGAACACCGCGTCTAGCCAAAACAGGAGCGGTGACGAAATCTTCAGCAATATCTGAGCCGACCACTGTTTTGCCAGCGTCTAATAAACATTGAGCGATGGAAGCCATGGCGACTCCTTTGACACCGACTAAATAAAAGTTTTTTGCTTCGAAAAATTCCATGATGTAAATCCATTAATTTTTAAGTGCTTTCAGAACAGCTTCTTCATCACTCCACTCTATTTCAGTAGTGCCATAACACATGCTTTTTTCTGGACCTTTGCCAAAAATAGCGATTAGATCACCTTTTTCTGCTAATTTCTTGATGGCAAAATTAATGGCCTCTCGACGATCTGGGATGGATAAAACTTTATTATGGCCAGTAGTTAGGGCTTCTTTCATTTGGCGAATGATCGACCAAACATCTTCAGTACGAGGGTCTTCGGCAGTGAAAACTAGCAAGTCGGCTAGTTCTACCCCAATTACGCCCATCATCGGTCTTTTGGCGGCATCACGCAGGCCAGCACAGCCATAAATAGCAATCAGCTTGCCAGCCATCTTGTCTCTTTTCATTAAAGAACGCAAAGCGGTCAAAGCACTGCGCAAACCTTGGGGAGTGTGGGCAAAATCGACCACAATTTTTAAACCATTTTTGTTTTCGATAAATTGCATTCTGCCTGGAACTCCTTTGAAGCTAATTAATGATTCGCTAATTTCATCAGCGTTTAAGCCAAGTTCTAGAGCGATGGTGCTGACTAAGCGAGCATTTTGTTGATTAAATAATTCAGGAAAACGCTCTTTGATGGCCTTTTCAATTTTGCCTACAAACTTAATTTCTTGACTGTAATCTAAAACCTTATATTCGCTACTTGGGAAAAGTTTTTTTAATCTGTAATAAGACTGGTCGTCTTCATTTAAAACCACAGTTTTGGCTCTTTGAAGAACGATGGCTTTGGCCTCCAGATAATTTTGGTAATTTAAATGATAATCAAAATGATCTTGATCGATGTTGGTTACACCAGCAATATCTGGCTCAATGCCAAATAAGCGAGATTGATAAGCACCTTGTGAAGTAAATTCTAAAACTAAGTACTCTATTTTGTTTTCAAGCATTTTACTCATAAAAGCAAAAAGCTGATCTGGGCTTGGACTGGTGACATGAAAGCCAGTTTCGATTT
This sequence comes from uncultured bacterium, assembly GCA_903959355.1. Taxonomy (GTDB): domain Bacteria; phylum Patescibacteriota; class Microgenomatia; order UBA1400; family PJMF01; genus UBA1364. Next base: position 7,446 of record CAJBWJ010000004.1, on the reverse strand, counting down.
TTTCTTCACCAATGTAAGCGCCAACAGTAGAAATAAGGGCAACTTTTTTACCACTTTCTTGAAGAATGTGATAAAGCATAGTTGAAGAAGTGGTCTTGCCGTCAGTACCAGTAATGGCAATAATCTTGAGTTTTTTGTCTGGGAAACGATATTTAATGCGAGCTGGCAAGCCCTTGGCTAAACCAGTTTTTAGAAAATGATAAGGTCTCTTGAGTTGATAAATCAGTTCACTTGGCATTATTTTTGTTTATAAGTCTTATGATAGCAGATTTTATGAGGATTTCACTCTTTATACACTTCTTGTAATCTTGACCTTCTAAAATTCTTTCTAAGGATAATCTATGTTTGGACAAACTTTCAGCGCCGTTAATAAAGGCTTGGAAACAATCAAAATCGAAATAGAAATAAAAACTATTTTTGGCAAACCATCTTTTATTATTATTGGTTTAGCCAGTCGAGTGATTGATGAATCCAGAGAAAGAATCACTGCTGCTCTTTCTCAGTGTGGCGTCAGAATTAGACCGAAAAAAACCGTAGTTAATTTGGCGCCAGCTGATTTGAACAAAAAAAGCAGCAGCGTGGAATTGGCAATTGCTGTGGCAATGTTGCAGTTGTATGAAGAAATTCATCTAAATACCAACAAATCTTTATTTTTGGGAGAACTAGCTCTTGATGGAAGAATTCGCAGGATTAACGGTTTTGTTTCCATAGCTTTAGCTGCCAAGGCTATGGGCTTTTCTAAAATATATTTTCCAAGAGAAAATTTAGGTGAGCTGCCAAATATTAAGGATTTGGAATTTTATCCACTTATTTCTCTCCAAGAATTTTTGGCTTTTGCGCGCGGTAGATTGAAACTGAAAAGAGCTTTTTTTAAGCAAAAACCATTATCTCTTGTGCAATATCAAACTGATTTTTCTCATATATTTGGGCATGTTCAAGCCAAAAAGGCTTTAGAAATTGTCGCTGCCGGTAGACATAATTTATTAATGTTCGGTTCACCTGGTTCTGGGAAGAGTTTATTGGCGCAAGCTCTTTTATCAATTTTGCCAGATTTAAGTGAAGAAGAATTCTTGGAAGTTAATCGCATCCATTCTCTTTGTGGTTTATTAAAAAATTCTTTATTAACCAAGAGACCTTTTCGTAGTCCGCATCAGAGTATTTCTCAATTGGCGCTGATCGGTGGAGGTTTATACCAAAATCCTGGAGAAATCAGTTTGGCTCATCGAGGTGTTTTGTTCTTGGACGAGTTTTCTGAATTTAAACACCAGCTTATAGAAATGTTACGTCAGCCACTGGAAACTGGCTCAATTGAAATCAGCGGTGGCAATCAAAGATGCATCTATCCAGCTGATTTCACCTTGCTTGCCGCTAGTAACCCTTGTCCTTGTGGTTTTGCTGGCAGCAATAAACATCGCTGCCGTTGCAGCGAACACGATCTCAGGCGATATCAAAGTAGATTTTCTGGACCTATTCTTGATCGCATTGATTTAATGTTGCGGGTAGAGACAGTAGAAACTCAAGCAATGACGCAAGATCGAGCAGAAAGTTCAAAAATAGTTAAAGAAAGAGTGACGAAAGCAGTTGAATTGCAGCAAAAGCGTTATCTTGGAACTTCTTTTCGTGACAATTCAAGTTTAGATTCGCAAGCCGTGGCGCACTTCTGTCAAATCGATCCAGAAGCGAAGAAGATTTTAGATTTGATGGCCAATCATAAGAAATTATCAACTCGTGCTTATTTCAAACTTTTTAAAGTATCTAGAACGATTGCTGATTTGGCTGCAGTTCCCATTATTCAAAAAGAACATGTTCTGGAAGCCTTTAATTTTAGGGATTTTTTTGTTTAAAAATTATCTAGGGAGAAAACATCCAATGTAAATAAAAAGAAGAACGTGGTTTGATAAGCCGGATTCTGTTTCTCGACAATGATTTATCTATGCGCTCACATTATGACCATGATAAGGAGTAGTACCATTAAGGTCAAAGTCGTAGCTCGCAACGGGGAGGATTGCCCTATCGCTTGCGCGATATACCCAAAAGCTTGGTCGTTTCAGCCGACGCTACTCGGATCGTTTCTGTTGCTCTAACTGGCTTATTTTAGTAGTAAGTATTGCTACTCTATCCAAAATAATCCCTGATTTTCATCAGGCACCCTCTACTCGGTTGTCCGGACTTTCCTACCTTGGTAAACCAAGATCCATTGTCCCGACCACGTTCTTCCCCTTTATTATACCGCGGTTTTTTGTTACCCTGTCATCTGAAAGGTTATCCGTGTTGATACGGATCAAATAATTTTATGGCAGACGATCAAAAACAAATTAGTGCTAGTGATGAATTAGCATTGGATGCACTCAGTCAAGCTAGTAAAGGAACTGAAGCTAAAGACGAGGTTGAGCAATCCAATGAATTAGCTGAAACTCTTGTTTCTTTGCAAAATCTCATCGAGAAGCACGCTCGCGAGCTAGTGCGTATTGACGGTGAATTAAAGGAAAAAAGACAGAGTTTGAAGAGTGTTTTTGACAATGACGTTCAATTAACTGAAGCTCGTGATGAAATGGATAAACACACTCAAGCAATGAAAGAGCGTAAAGTTCAATTGCAGAATGATCCTCAGTCTACCACTCTCAAGATTGATGTGGCTGAATTAAACCAACAAAAAAAAGAATTAGAAGAAACTCTAAGTAATCATTTAGTTAATTATCATGCTCTGACTAATTCTATGAGTTTTGATACCAGTGATGGTGATCAATGGGATTTTAGTATTAAGGCAAAGATTAAAGCAAAGAAGCTTTAAAAATACTTCTTCTCAAATGAAAAACCCGCTTTTTTCAAAGCGGGTTTTTAATTTCAAATAAGGTTGCGTCCTCCGTTTCCACTTCGGACATTCCCTCGCTGAAGCTCGGTCTAGGAAGAACCGAGTCTTGCTCTAATTTTAGAAATAGTAAGTGCTGAAATGTTTTTAGTTTTAGCAAGAGAATGAGCTCTCTTTCTTAAACGACTGTTTTCAGCAGTCTTAATAGATTTAATTTTGGAAGGTTTCTGGAAATATCTACGATCTTTTACAATCTGTACAATTCCAGTAGCAGCTACAGCTTTTTTAAACTGTCTAATTAAATCTGAAGTCGATTGATTTTTTTTGGCTCTAATAACGATTGGCAAAAGTCTCACCTCCCTTCCAATTTTGTTTAACTATTAAGACTGACGATTATAGCCTAGAAAAGGCTTGTTTGGAAGGTCTCTTTTTGCTAAACTTGTCGAGTGAGAATTTTATTAACTGAAGATAATCTTACTTTATCTAATTTAATTAAAACTCGTTTGGGTAAATTCCATGCTATCGATGTGGCAAATAATTTAAAGAATGCCAGTTATTTTCTTGATACCAAGACTTATGACCTTTTAATTTTGGACTTGGTTTTACCTGACGGCAATGGTTGTGACATTTGTGTTTATCTAAAGGAAAATAAAATTATTTTACCAATTTTATTTTTGACAGCAGAACTTGATCTTGCCAAAAAAGTTCATTGTTTACAAAGTGGTGACGATTACCTGGCAAAGCCGTTTAACATATTAGAATTAGAAGCGAGGATTAAGGTTTTACTTAGAAAAATTTCTAATAAAGAGCTTCAAAAATTAAAAAAAAGTGGTTTAGAAATAGATAGCTTATCTCATCAGGCTTATCTAGACAACAAAGAAATCGAACTCAATCGAAAGGAATTTTTACTTTTAGAATTATTTCTTAAATATCCTACTCAGATTTTCAGCAAAGCTTTATTGGCAGAGAAAGTTTGGCAAGAAGAAAATGTCTTATTCGGCAATGCTATCGAAACAACCATCGCAAACTTAAGGCGTAAAATTGGCAAAAATCTAATTAAAACCGTCAAAGGTGTTGGCTATATCTTAAAAAGTAATTGAAAATTTATTCGCTAAAAAGAGAGTTCTGTTTTTCTTTATCAAAACCGCCCATTAAGTGTAAATGCAGATGAGGAACATCTTGCATTTCTTTGCCAACATTCATAAACAATTTATAGTTTTCACTGATGCCGAGATTTTTAGCAACCAGGCGCGTTGTTTTGAGTAATTTAGCGTAAAAAGCATCATCTTCTAACTCAACGGCTTCCAAACTTTCATAAGCCTTTTTAGGAATAATTAAGACATGAACTGGGGCTTTTGGATAAATATCTTTAATGGCGATAAAGTCATCATCTTCAAAAAGAATAGTTGAAGGGATTTCGTGATTAATGATTTTGGTAAAAATTGAATCTGACATATTTTAGTTGTATAGCTTTTGAATTAGATGAATTACGCCTTTTAAACTAAGAGAACTAGCAACTTGGTTGCGATGTTTAATTGATCCATTGAGCAACATCTTGCCACTAGCGTGATAAAACCAAGTAGCTTTTTGATCAATTTCTTTGATAGCCTGATAAAGTTTATCTAGGTTGAGTTGTGCATCTGGGCGGACTTTAATTCTGATATGACCATATTCACTATCTTTGCGTACTGCCAAAATATAGCCTTTGACCTGAGAAAGTTTAATGCTTTCATCATTCTGTGTTTCAAGACCAATGCATTTGCCTTCTTTGATATCGAATTCAATGCCTTTTTCAGCAATAATTTCTTCAGCTTTGAGGCGATTAGTCATTTCAGCGTAAGCACAATCCAAAGCACTCATTCCAAAATGTAATTGTGAATCATCATCATGAGGCTCAATTGATTCGTGGCCATGAATCAATTCATGTAAGGTAAAGACAAAACGATTCTCTTTGGCTTCTGGCCAATAAATTTCTCCAAAATGATCAACATCTACGACAATTTTGATCATTTCCTCTAGAGCGCGATTTTCTGCAATTTCTGGTCTGACCTTTTTAAGATAATCAAAAACCAAAGTTGAAGCACAAATTTCTCTACTGGCTCTTTCTGCCTGATGATGATCAAATTCTCCAAGGCCAGTGTCGACATGAGTTACTTCATGAAGCTGGCAATTGAATTCTTCTTCGGCCTCTTTGAGAGAAATTGTGTCTCCTGGATTAACAAAAGCAACTTTGGCACTAGCATATCTCTGACTATCAAAACGCTTGAGCAGCCAAACAGAAGTTATAGCATCTAGATCTGGAGCATGATGAGCGACGATTAATTTACGAGGAGTTAAATTCATGAGGTCTATTTTAACATTAGACTAAACAAAATGAGACACAGGAGTGAAAAATGTGATGTGAAACAACACCCACCAAAACCAGCTATTTTGCTTGGCTTTAGTGGGACCCCTCACCGGGATATATACAGTAATATATATTTGTTTATAGAAAAATACAGAAGCAAAAAAGATTGATGATTAGGCATATAATTTTTATGTATGACTAACCGTTTATTATAATATAGGTCTATTTTTTTCTGGCAATTTTTGCAATAATTTGCCAAAAAGATTTAAGAAACCACCATATTAAGCGGAAAGGTGCAGCAATGAGTGTCCAGATAAGTGGCAGTCTGTCTTCTTCACCTCTTACCCAAACAGAAACAATTAACCACTTATTTTCTTTTTGTAGATAAGTAGCAATTGCTTGGTAATTTCGTCCAGAGACATTTTTAAGAAATTTAAATTTATCTTCACCTAAGCTAATTTTTTTATCAGGATCGAGAATTAATTTTTCAATACCATAGAGCTCCATTTTTCTGGATCTTGCTCTTTCCATGGCATGATTGCTAAGGACAATTTTAGGCATTTTATTTAGGCAGTTTTGAGACGCTCTAGAACAGTTTCTAGATCAATTAACTCACTTGCTTCTTGATCGCGTTTCTTCCATTCGATTTTTTCACCATTTCTTGGAGAAATCACCAATCTGACAGGAAAGCCCATTAAGTCAGCAGCAGCAAATTTACTGCCAGCAGATTCACTACGATCGTCTAGAAGTACATTGATGTTATTTTTTTGCAAAGTCTCATAAATCTTCAATGCATATTCCTCTGCTCCATTTAGAGAAATTAGAGAAACAGTAAAAGGAGAAATTGAAGCAGGCCAAATAATGCCTTTGGCATCATTATATTTTTCAACAATTACACCCATAGAGCGACTAACACCAATTCCGTAACAGCCCATGATTGGATAATTTTTTTCTCCAGCTTGATTGGCAAAAGTAAGATCAAAGTCTTTGGCAAATTTTTGACCGAGATCAAAAACATTACCAACTTCTGAAGCACGACCCATTTTGAGTGGAGCTCCACATTTTGGACACCTGTCACCTTCTTTGACTTTGGCAATTTCATTATTTACACAATAATTACATTCGTCACAGTAAAGAATGTCGTCCTCACCGGCATCAGTCAGAACCATGAATTCATAAGAAATTTTTTGTGTAAAACTGCCACCAGAGGCTTCAGTGACTTTGGCAGTTAAACCAAGCTTTTTAAAGATTCTTAGATAAGCATCTTTGACATTGTTGTAAAATTTTTCAAAATCTTTTTGATCAGCATGGAAAGAATACATATCTTTCATGAAGAATTCGCGACCGCGCAAAATTCCAGATTTTGAGCGCAACTCGTCACGATATTTCCACTGAATTTGATACAAAGCTAAAGGCAAATCTTTGTAGGAATTAATTAATTCCTTGGCTAGTGGAGTGACAATTTCTTCATGACTATGACCGAGAGCATAATCTTTATCGGTACGACTTTTCAGTTTGAACAAAACATCAATGTTATTCCAGCTGCCGGTGGTCTGGTGATTAATTTTTGGATGAAGAGCTGGCATCAAAATTTCTTGACCACCAACAGCATTCATTTCTTCACGAATAATATTTTCAATATTGCGTAAGACCTTCAAACCCATTGGGGTGTAAGTGTAAACACCGGCCATCAATTGACGAACAAAACCAGCTTGAACTAGCAATTTGTGATTAACGGTATCGGCATTAGCTGGAGGATTTTTAGTTACTTGAAAAGCGAGTTTAGATAATTTCATGATCCTATTGTAACATTCCGCGCGCTTTGCGTTTTACCTAGATCCAGTCAACTAAACCAGCGGCAAATAAAGGTGCCAAACGAATATATTCTATTTTGTTGGAATTTTCTGTTTGTGCGATTGAATCGCTGGCTATGACCAGATCGACTTCGCTTTGATCTATAACTTCTATACCATTGTTGCAAAAGATACCGTGAGTGGCGATAAAAATTACTTTTAAAGCGCCTTCTTCTTTTAGCAATGAAGCAGTTTTGGCGACAGTGCCGCCAGAAACAATCACGTCGTCAAAAACGATAACATTTTTGCCAGTGACTTCTCCACCATGTAAAGCGTGAGCAGTGACAACTCCAGTTTTGAGATCACGACTTTTATCAATATTTAATAAAGGCAAATCTAGTAAATTAGCAAAAACACGAGCTCTCTTTAGTCCACCAAAATCTGGACTGACGACAACAGCATTTTCTAAATTATTATTATTTTTTAAATGGTCGATG
>CAJBWJ010000003.1 GCA_903959355.1 uncultured bacterium | reverse complement strand
TTTAATTTAATTTTTTGGCCTTTATTCCTATTTATCATTTTTTATCCACACTGGACGGCTTTGCGAGTTCCAACTGATTTTGCAAATGCTGTTTACTTTTTTGTTCCAAATTGGAGATAATAGCCTCTATGAAAATTGCAATCATTGGAGCTGGTTTTGGTTCATTGGCAGCGGCCTTTGATTTGAGCAAAATTAAGGGAAATCAAATAGAAATTTTTGATACTAATGAATTTGCTGGAGGATTAGCCACCGGCTTTAAGGAAGATAATTGGAATTGGTCTTTCGAAGAGCATTATCATCACGCTTTCGATACTGATAAGGCGCTTAAGCAGTTCTTATCAGAGCTGGGATTGAGAGATCAGCTAGTTTATAAAAGAGCTAAAAGCTCTACTTTGTATAACGGCAAAATTCACCAAATTGATTCTCCTCTCTCGCTTCTCAAATTTAAAGAAATTTCTTTTTTATCAAGATTGCGTACCGGAGCAGTTTTGGCTTTTCTAAAAATTTTGCCAAATGGCGTGCTTCTTGAGAAATTTAGAGCTAGTAAATTTCTGCCTTTGACTATGGGGCAAGAATCTTGGCGAGTGATTTGGGAGCCTTTGTTCGATTCTAAATTTGGGCGTTTCAAAAATGAGGTAAATCTTTCTTGGTTCTGGGCCAGAGTTAATCCGCGTACAGCGGCTCTTGGCTATTTCAATGGTGGTTTCAAAAGATTAGCTGATTTAATTGTTAAAAAACTCAAAGATGCTGAAGTCAAATTTTCTTTTTCTATCAAAGTGGAGCAAGTTTTTAAAGAAGGCAATAGATTTACTTTATTTTTAGTCAATAGAAATGGAGTTAGAACAAGCAAGCAATACGATCTGGTTATTTCTACTCTGGCCTCACCTGTTTTTTCCAAAATAATTGATCTTCCAGAATTGAAACAGGAAAAATTAGTTGGACTAGGAGCCATGACAATGCTACTTCGTTTGCGCAAAAAATTACTAAAAGATGGCACCTATTGGTTAAACATCAATGAGAAAAATTGGCCGTTTGTGGCAATAGTTGAACATGATAACTATATTTCTAGCTCCAATTATGGTGGAGAAAGCCTGGTCTATTTAGGTCGATATTTAGAAACCAGTGATCCTTCTTATCAGAAAACAGCCGAAGAATTGCTCGCTGATTACAGGCCTTATTTAAAAAAAATTGATCCACAGTTTGATCAGAATTTAATTGAAGCGAAAGTTTTTAAAGCACCTTTTGCTCAACCAATTAGTTTTGTAAATCAAAGTCGTTTTCTACCAAAGTTTGACACCAGTATTAAAAATTTATATTGGGCCAGCATGCAGCACATTTATCCATTTGATCGAGGTATTAATCACGCTATAGCTAGCGGTAGAAAACTTGCCGAGCATGTTAGAATAAAAACTTCGTAATCTATGCCAAGCAAAAAAATAAAAATAGGTTTTGATCTTGACGGAGTGATTCTTTTTAATCCTAGTCGCTCTTTTCGTAGCCTGATTTCTCGCAGTAAAAAAGCTCATCTATTCCCACGCAAAGAATTGGAATTTTATCATCCAGAATCTGCTTTGGAAAAATCTTTGTGGCTTTTAGTTCATAAAAGTAGTTTCAAATTAGCCACTGGTTTTACTGATTTAGAGAAAATAGCTCTATCTAAAAATATAGAAATTTATCTAGTTTCGGCTCGTTTTTCTTGTCTTAAAAGCGATACTGAAAAATGGAGAAAAATTATCAATCGTAATAATATTTTTAAAGAAATTTATTTTAATGATAATGACGAGCAACCTCATTTGTTTAAGAAAAAAATGATTGAAAAATTAAATCTTGATTATTTTGTAGAAGATAATTGGGACGTGGCTTCTTATCTAGCAACAAATCAAAAAAAAGTACAAATTTGGTGGCTAAGCAATCTTTTGGATCAGTCTATAAACTATCCATATAAATTTTTTGATTTCAAAGATGTGGTTTCAAAAATCAAAAGCTTTTTGTTATAGTGGAACAGCGTTTTTATTAGGAAAATTTAGTTTATGCTCGTTCACGATCTTATTTTTCTCGCTTGGACATATTTTATTTTATTTTTATTGCAATTAATGGCTTTGCCAGTGGTTTTTTATTTATCCAAAAAATTTGATTATTTAAAAGATGCTGGTTGGGGTTTTGCTAGAATTTTTTCAATTTTATTTTTGTCTTTACTTGTTTGGAACTTAGCTTTTTTTAAGATTCCAATCAATACTGATTTTGGAGTGAGTTTATTGTTTTTTTGTTTGTCTTTGATTTCCTTATTTATTGCTTGGACTTTTTTTCTTAGTAAACGAAATTTTTTAAAAGAATTTATCGATAAATTTGGAAGAATAATTATTATTGAAGAATTTATTTTTCTCCTTAGTTTGATTTTTTTATTTATAACTCGCAGTTTTCAGCCAGAAATTTTGGGCTTGGAAAAATTTATGGATGCTGGGTTTATTCAGGCTTACCTGAAATCTCCAACTCTACCTGTCAAAGACATCTGGTTTGCCAATGACAGCATTAATTATTATAGTTTTGGTCAATTTTATAATTCAATTTTAGTTCATCTCTGGCAAATTGATTTGTCTTACGGATACAATCTTTTGCTGATTAGTCTTTTTGCCATTTTTTGTTTGGAGCTTTTTTCCATTGCTTTTAACTTGAGATCAAATTTGGGGAAATATAATTTTAAAGCCTCTGTTTTTGCTGGAATTTTTGCCATTTTTCTAGTAGCTTTGGGAGCAAATGGTCACACGTTATGGTATTTTTTCACTCATGGCAACTTCAAAGATTATTGGTATCCAGATGCGACTAGATTTATTGATCGAACCATCCATGAATTTCCTGCTTATAGTTTCGTCGTCTGCGATCTTCATGCTCACGTTTTATCTCTACCAATTAGCTTGCTTTTACTTTTGGTAATTTTTATGTGGCTGAAGGAAATTCTAGTTGTTCGTGTTTTTAATAAATTAATTCCTCTATTGAAGGAGAAATTTTTCTATTTATCTCTTCTCATGGGAACTTTATTTGGTGTGTTAGTAATGACTAACACTTGGGATATTTTAATTTATGGTTTATTTTTAACCATCATTTCGCTCATTGTTCTATCAAGAAATAAAACTCTTTTCTTGCCATTATTTTTATCAGCAGCTTGTGTTTTTGTGGGAACAGCCATCTTTTCAGCTTTTTGGTTTTTAAATTTTACTGCTATTTCCAGTGGAATATTAATTGCCAAAGAACATACGCCTTTTTGGCAATTAGCTGTTTTGTGGGGTCCACATTTATTTTGGGCTGTTTTACTCTTATTAGTAATCAAGCCATTATTTGCAATTAAGCCATTTCTCTTAAAAAAGAAAAATGATTTAACGGTGCCTATTTTAATTTGCGCTTTGTTTTTGATGGTTTTAGCTTTAATTATTTTTCCAGAAATTTTTTACTTTAAAGATATTTACACAACTTTTCCAAGAGCCAACACGATGTTTAAATTAGTTTTCCAGGGTTTTATGCTACTTGGAATTTTACTTAGCTTGTTTTTTAGCTTGGTGCTTTTTGAAAAAAATGAAAATACTCAATTTTTTGCTTGGCGCATAATTGATTTTAGACAATTGTTTGCAAATAAGAAAAAGAAACTTTTTCTATTTAAAATTCGTTTGCGTAAATTTTTATTATTTTATTTTCCAATTAGTTTTTTTCTTTTTTTCTCAACAATTGTCTACCCATATTCAGCCTACAGAAATTATTATGGTGGCCTTAGAAACTATCAAGGTTTAGATGGTTTAACTTGGTTTGCGCGTAAATATCCTGAAGATTTCGTTTTAATGAATTATTTGAAGAAAAATGAAAAAAGTCAGGTTAATATCGTTGAAGCAGTTGGAGAATCATATTCTGAATTTGCCAGAATCTCTGCTTTCTCTGGAATGCCTACAATCTTGGGTTGGCGAGTCCATGAATGGTTGTGGAGAGCTGGTTGGGATAAGCCGGCGCAGCGCACTGGAGAAGTCGAAAAGATTTACACAGACCCAACTAGCGTCGCGGCTGGTTCTTATCTCAGTAAATATAAGATTAAATACATCGTAATTGGTAATAAAGAGAGAGAAGCTTATAAAAACATTGATGTTGAAGGGCTTTTATCTCTTGGAAAAATAGTGGCCTCACAAGGAAGCCACTATTTAATTCAACTTTTTTAAATTTGTTTAATTAGTTCAATTCAAAAGTCACAGTTACTGTTTTGCTAGTGCTGCTAGAACCTGGTTCTAGCTCAGCATTGCTTATTGATTTGCCCATTCCGGCAGACATAGGCATAACTGAATCGTAAGCTCCATACATTGGATATGCACTGCCGCCTTCTGTGACGGAAATTATTTTGCCAACTTTTTGGTTATTGGCATTGGCAATGTCATTTGCTTTTTGTTTAGCATTGGCTACAGCGGCTGAAAGGAGCTCGTCTCCTAGTGTTTCTGCATTGTCGACACTGAAGTTTGGTCCGTAGACATAATTAGCTCCGCTTTCATTGAGAATGGCCAAAAGAGTTTCAGCTTGCTTAGCATCTCTTAGTTTGATGCTAACTGAATTATTTGCTCTCCAGCTACCTTTTTGTGGCTTAGTGCTTGGTCTTGGTGGATACATCATGCTGGAAACTCCAGTCGAACCTTCGACAGCCTGAAGTTCCATAGGTTGTGGCTCAGTAACATATTCAGTTTCTTGATAAACAGTTGTTTGTTCTGTCTTAATGTCTTCTTCTTTGACGCCAAATTGTTTAACTTTAGAAATTAACTGGTTCATGGCTTCATTGGCTTTATTCAGAGCTTCTTCTTTAGTTGCTTCAATACTCTCTACTCCGGCAGTAAAACTAGCAATTTGATTAACTTGGTCTTTTTTAGCCTGTCCACTAACGGTAATACTTGAAACAGGGCGCATTTCTAGACTACCCCAGTGTGGTTTCAAATTGGTAAAACGAGTTAGGGCGATGAGGCCAATTAATAAAATAAAAGCAAAGAAAAGAGTTCCGTCATTTTGTTTTGGGTTCATAGTAGTTTCATTCTACTATTTTGGTTCGTCACCTTCAATCACTTTTGTGAAATCGCTGCTAACCCAGCCAGTTAGCTTTTCAAATTGAATTTTTAGCCATTTTTGATCACTGCTTTTCTCTCCTAAATAAGGATAAAAATTGCCAACTTTGGCAAAACCAATTTCTTTGGCAGTGCTATTTGAAGCCTCTCTAACTTTAAGCACTTCTTGATCTGCTTCAAAGAAACCAGTTTTGATGATTTCTACTTTTGGTCCTAAAATATCAGAACTTTTGGATGCCTGATTAGAGTCTTCATTGAATTTTGCTTGAATCACGCTGGCAGTGGCCTCATTGTTTTTTGGTTCCGAGTCATCTGCAATGTTGATGTTTTTAGCTAAACTAATAGTAATTTTGGTTTCATAGCCCTCCAAAACCAAAAAGCTATGATCCTGAGCTTCATAGGAAGGTAAATTTACAGAGAAGTGATGTTCTCCAGGATTAACAGCGTCAATGACTAGTGGAGAAAAAGTGACTTCTTTATCATCAAAAGAAATAAAGGCATTTTCTGGATAAGTTTCAAAACTAACCGTGGAGCTTTTATCTTCTCTTTTGCGCAATTCAAAAACTGTGCTGGAACTATTTTTTGAAGTTTCTCCGGGATTGTAGACAATTATGCTCAGTGTGCCTTTTTCCAAATAAATTGGTAAATTGAGATTACTAAGCTTATTGTCATCTGGAGTAATTTTAACAATGTATTCTCCACTCTGTAATTTTTCTTCTGTCAGTGGTGCTTTGCCTATAAAATTGTCGCCAAGAAAAACTGAAGCGCTGCCATTTGGATATTCAATCTGGAGTCCTGCTCTAGAATTTTTTTTGAAAGGATCGGTGAAAATAAAAATAAGCGCAGAGCAAAGCACAACTAAGGAAGCTAAAACTAGCAAAACCTTCTTCAACATAGAGTTAGTATATCAGCTATTTTTCTAAGGCGATTTTTAGTACTTCGCTAACATTACTTACTGGCTTAAAGGTAATTTTACCTTTGACTAGCGGTATGATTTTTTCTAAATCTCGTTCGTTTTCTTTTGGAATGATAATGATCTTACTACCAGCATTATAGGCGGCAATTGCTTTTTCCTTGAGGCCGCCAATACGCAAAACTCGGCCTCGTAACGTAACTTCACCGGTCATGGCCACATCGCGACGAACTGGTTTTTTGGTAAAAGCAGAAACCAAAGCAGTAGTAATAGTGACACCAGCAGAAGGACCATCTTTTGGCACTGCTCCCTCAGGAACATGAATATGAATATTGGATTTATTAATCAGATCAATACTAATGCCTAGTTCTTTGTGGTGAGAGCTAACGTAGGTTAAGGCGGCTTGAGCGGATTCTTTCATCACTTCGCCAAGTTTGCCAGTTAATCTAATTTGACCTTTGCCTGGTGAAAGAGCGACTTCGACGAATAAAACATCGCCGCCAACGCTTGTCCAAGCCAGACCAGTGGCCAAACCAACTTGACTGCTCTCTTCAGTTAAACTTTCATCGAAAATGGCAGGACCGAGATACTTTTTAAGTTTCTTTTGGTCAACAACAATCTTTTTTTGTTTAGTCTCCAATAATTCTCTGGCGACTTTACGCATGATTTTATTAATTTGTCTTTCCAAATCTCTTACACCAGCTTCTTTGACATAATTTTTGATAATTATTTCAAGAATATCTTCACCAATTTCTAGTTCAGTCTTTTTTAGAGCATTGGCTTTAATAGCTTTGGATAAAAGATAACGCTTGGCAATTTGAAATTTTTCTTCTGCTGTGTAGCCGGAGTATTGGATAATTTCCAAGCGATCGAGCAAAGCATCAGGAATAGTGTCCAGAGTGTTAGCAGTGGCAATAAAAAGGACGTTTGAGAGATCAAATGGTAGATCTAGATAGTGATCTTCAAAAGCGTGATTTTGTTCTGGATCAAGAACTTCTAAAAGTGCTGAGCTTGGGTCGCCGTGGAAATCATTACCCAGTTTATCTACCTCATCAAGCATAAAAACAGGATTTATACTCTTAGTGTTAGCGATGGCCTTAATGATCCTACCTGGCATAGCACCGACATAAGTACGGCGATGGCCTCTGATCTCAGCTTCATCACGAACACCACCTAAAGAGATTTTAGTGAAATCACGGCCAAGAGCCTCAGCGATTGAATGGCCAATGCTGGTTTTACCAACACCTGGAGGACCCACGAAACATAGAATGGTTGGAATTGTTTGTGACCGAGCTTCAGCGAGGGAATGTCCGGAGTGGAGACGAAGGACGGGCTGAATTTTGTGTGGCAATGTTTTAAGTGAAGACGAAGGACGTAAACCTTGTTTGAGTTGTAAAACCGACATGTACTCAAGCACGCGATCTTTGACATCTTCTAGACCATAATGATCTTTGTCTAGGATCTCGGTAGCTTTTTTAATATCAATCACTTTGTTTTTAAATTTAGAAAAAGGCAACTCTAAAATTAAATCCAGCCAATTGCGAATATAAGAGCCCTCTGGATTATTAGGTGACATTTGCTCTAGTTTTTTAATTTCTTTTTTGACTCTGGCGGCTGCTTCAGTAGGAAGTTTGGCTTTTTTTAATTTGCCTTCATACTCATTGATAATTTCTTCTTCATCGTCCATTTCGCCAAGTTCTTTTTGGATGGTATGCATGCGCTCGCGCAAAATGCTCTCGCGCATATGTTTATCAAATTTAGCTTGGGTTTTTTTGGAAACATCTTTTTCAATTTCTAGAACATTGATTTCTTTGGATAAATGAAAAATAATTTTTTGAATTCTTTTTTTAACTTCTATAATTTCCAGTATTTCTTGTTTTTCTTTAGTAGAAAGCGTGAGGGTGCTGGCGACTTGATCGGCCATTTCTCCCTCGTTAACGCCACTGAGAAGTTTGATGAAATTTAAAAATTCAATTTGCTTGCCCATTTGAACAGTTTGCTTGAATAATTTTTGCAATTGATTGCTAAGAGCGGTTAACTCTGCATCTTTTTCAAAAATGTCATAAATTTTTTCAACACTAGCCATAATAAATGGTCGATCTTGGATGAAATGTTGAACTTTGACACGACCCACTCCTCTAACCAGGGCGCTAATACTGTCGCCGGTGGTTAAAGTTTTTTCCACGATGGCTAAGGTACCAGTTTGGTAAAGATCAGAGCTTTTTGGACGTTCTAGGCTAGATTTTTTTTGAGTAAGGAGGACAACATACTTTCCATCGCCTTTGCCTTCTTTAATAGCTTGCAAAGATATCTTGCGGCCAAAAGTTAGAACTGACTCAGTGGATGGAAAAAGTACACCTTCGCGAATAGGAATAACTGGCAAGGTGAGTTGGCTGGCAGGTAGAGACTTTTCCGTTAATATATCTTTTTTCATATTTATTTGAATCTAAAATATCTTTGGGGATTGATTGGTCCCCTTCAAAGAGGACTGATTAAACATTTTGCTGTTAGTTAAAAATTGATAAACAGCGCTTGCGCTTTGTGGGTGTGCTTGGAATCGAACCAAGGACCTCAGTCTTATCAGGACTGCGCTCTAACCATCTGAGCTACACACCCATTTCGACAAGAGTATATTTTAGCACATGATGATTTTTTTACCATCAAAATTTATTTTAAGGTTTTAATCAGTTTTGTTCCAAAAATTTTAGCACCATTTCCATAAATTAGCAATCATTTGACTACTCTGCTAATTTGGTCTCTAAAGTAGAGAGATTGATGTATCAAGATATATTTTGATACATTTTGATACAAAAAAACCGCTATGAAAAGCGGCTTGTCTTGAAGTAAACACCAATTAGATATAAATACAGTGACAGAAAGTGAGACCTAGACACATGATCATAGGATTTTTTAAAAATTTCATCTAGGTCACCCTAGATGGGAGAAGGAGGTCGTGAAAAAACCCCTACCCATTCTCCTTAGAAAGGAGGTGATCCATCGCCACCTTCCAGTAGCGATACCTTGTTACGACTTAACCCTCATCGCTAACCTCACCGTAGAAGAGCCACTCTCTTGCGAGTTATGGTCATCCGCTTCGGGTGTTGCTAACTTTGCTGGTTTGACGGGCAGTGTGTACAAGGAGCGAGAACGTATTCACCGCAACCTGCTGATTTGCGATTACTACCGATTCCGACTTCATGTGGGCGGATTGCAGCCCACAATCTGAACTGAGGGGCCGTTTAAGGATTAGCTCCATCTTGCGATATTGCTTCCCGTTGTCGGCTCCATTGTAGGATGTGTGTAGCCCTAGATGTAAGGGTCGTGCTGACTTGACGTCATCCTCTCCTTCCTCCCTACAAAAAGCAGGGCAGTCTCTCGTGACACTTGTAACACGAGATAAGGGTTGCGCTCGTTACCACACTTAAGTGGACGCCTCACGACACGAGCTGACGACAGCCATGCAACACCTGTGTACCACTCTCGAAGAAGGCCTAGTTTCCTAAGCCGTGCAGGTACATGTCAAATCTAGGTAAGGTTTTTCGCTTTGTATCGAATTAAACCACATGCTCCACCGGTTGTGCGCTCCCCCGTCAATTCCTTTGAGTTTTAATCTTGCGATCGTAATCCCCAGGCGCCTTGCTTAACGCGTTAGCTTACATCACTCAATCCATAAAGGACCAAGCAATTAGCAAGGAATGTTTACGGCTTGGACTACAGGGGTCTCTAATCCCTTTTGCTACCCAAGCTTTCGTCCCTGAGCGTCAGTATTACCTCAGGAGCTCGCCTTCGCGAATGGTGTTCCTCTCGATATCTACGGATTTCACCCCTCCACCGAGAATTCCAGCTCCCCATAGTAAACTCTAGTCTATTAGTTTTTCATCCCGGTCTGGGGTTGAGCCCCAGGATTAGAGATGAAACTTAATAAACCGCCGACGGACGCTTTACGCCCAGTAAATCCGGATAATGCTTGCACCCTACGTATTACCGAGGCTTCTGGCACGTAGTTAGCAGGTGCTTTCTAGCAGGGTACGCTCAAAAATTGTTCCCCTGCCACAGTGGTTTACACTCCGAAAAGCTTCTTCCCACACGCGGTGTCGCTGCGTCAGACTTTCGTCCATTGCGCAATATTCCCAGTTGCTGCCACCCGTAGGTGTAGGCACCGTGTCTCAGTTACCTTGTGGCCGGTCATGCTCTCACACCGGCTACCCGTCATTGGCTTGGTGAGCCATTACCTCACCAACTACCTGATAGGGCGTAGGCCTCTCCTAAAGCGTCTTGCGACTTTGATCTTGCGACCATATGCGGCATTACCCCACCTTTCGATGAGCTATTCCCCACTTTAGGGTAAGTTCCTACGTATTACTCACCCGTCTGCCACTCGTCCTTGCGGACCGTTCGACTTGCATGCTTAAGGCACACCGCCAGCATTCATCCTGAGCCAGGATCAAACTCTTAAATTAAGTTTGATTAGCTCTATAAAAACCTTTAACTACTCTTAGCTCCGAAGAGCTATTTGATCATTAAAAGCAAAATTTACTAAAAAATTGACGGACTTTTCTCTCTCGAGAAAAATCCTTGCACACTTTCTATCACTATAATTATTTCCAATTTGGCTGTTTACTTTTTAAAGATCTTTTACTTAGCTTAGCCAACGTTAAAGACAAAAAAAGGAGAGAAAAACTTTGTTAGCTTTCCTTAATTTTTGTCAACGCTGAGGAATTTTATTCCTATTCAGAACAAAATTGTTAAGTGGGAGTTATTCTAAGGGCAAGTTTATGAAAAGACAATAGTCAATCTAGGGCAATTTACAGATTGGCGCATAAGACATTATTCTTATTTTGCAGGAAGTCTATTATACTTTTATTTGGATTATTATGCCTGCCATTAAACACGCAGTTCTATTGACGATGAGTGTTCTCGGGGCTTACCTGTATTTGCAAGTACCGGTCTTGAAACATTATTCACTGCAAGCCTTTGCTTTGATCAGTGTTTTCTATTTAATTTTACAAAAAAAACAAAGAGGGCGAATCTATTTGATTTTGCCAGAAAATTCTTCAGCCAATTTAGCTTTGATTAATTTTGCTTTTTTATTATTAACTGGCGCGAGTGGTTCACTTGCTTCACCATTTTTTGCGATTACTTTTGTTGAGTTGTTTTTCTTAGCTTTGGCTGCTCCAGCAGCAACTTCTTTACTAGTTGCTTTGGAAATCGTGGTTTTTCACTTTAGCTTGAGTATTGCCATGAGCAATAATTTTGTTTTATCGATGGGGGCTTTATCGAATTTAATTGCTTTGCCGGTAGTAATGATTTTTTATCTTTTTGCTAAAGATCAGTATCAGAAGGCTTATTGTAATTCTTTATTAATCGATGCTGAAACGAGAGAGCTAAATAAGGCTCAAAGCGATGACAGAGCTGTGGCAGAGTTTATTTCTTCTCTACTTAATCGTCGATTGCCGATGTTGGAGTTTTTACTCAGTTTTCCAGAAAAAAATAAAGAAGCCATCAACTCTGAAGTTAAAATTCTCAAAAGAGATTTAAATGTTCTAACTCGCAGCATTAATGCAAAAAATAAAGAAGATGAAAATTAAAATTTTCTTTTCACTGTTTTTCTTTTGTTTCTTATCTTTTATTTGGTTTTTTACTGATTCTAATCAGGTTTTTGCCGAGAACATGCAGTCAGAATCTTATAAAATTCAGTTTGGTAATTTTAATACGTCTTCAGGTAGAAAAACTGGAGACTCTTTTGTTTTGTCTGACACTATGGGTGGTTTAGCAGCTGGACCTTATGGTCAATATGGCAGCAGTAACTATTTTATTGGCGGTGGTTTTCAATATGTTTATCAGATTGATTATTTTCAATTTAGTATTTCCAAGTTAAATATTGACTTGGGTGAACTTTTTGCCGATAGTTTCAAAACTGACTCGCATACCATTGGTATTACGACCAATGGAGCTAGCGGTTATAGTGTTTATGCTTTTGAAAATCATCCCTTAAGAGTTAATTCTGGTGTACAGACTATACAAGATACCACTTGTGATCTTGGTAATTGTGATGAGGTTCTTGCTGCTTCTTGGACTGATCCAACAGCAGCAGGTTTTGGCTTTAACGTTAGCGGAGATGATGTAACTAGTGATTTTATTAATGTTAATTATTTTCGTCAGTTTGCTAATAATGAAGCGAGTGAAAGTATGCAACAAATCATGGGTTCTAGTAATGTTGCCTTAAATCGTACTGCAACTATTAATTACAAGGCTTCTATGCCTGGTAATCAGGCAGCTGGAAGCTATCAAACCAGTATCGTTTTTGTAGCAGTACCAGGATATTAAAAAATTAAATATGAAAATTTTTAAATATTATTTCTTTGTATTGCTTTTTTTAGCCATGAGTTCCAATTTGGCAATTGCTGCCACCGCCTTTGATTTGAAGGTTTATCCTCCAATTACTTACCTATCAGTTAAGCCAGGAGCTGGTATTAATCATCAAATTAAATTAAAGAACGATGGTCTCTACACTTTGGAAGTAACTCCAGCTTTAGTTAATTTTCATAGCGATGACAAATTAGGCAGAGTTATTTTGGAACAAAAAAGTGATTTTACTTATTTAAATTTAGATGGCGATAGTAATAAATGGGGTAAGAGTATTTTTATTAAGCCTGGAGAGGAAGAAATTCTGAATTTCGTAATTACTCTACCCTCTGATGCGAAATTTGAAGAGCGCTATTTATCAATTCTATTTCAAGCAAAGCAACTTTCTTATGCCAGTTCTTCTGAAAAAGAAACTTTAATTTCAGCAGTTTTAGCAAGTAATATAATTTTACTTATTGGCGGAGATGAGCAAAATCGCGGTGAATTGACGATTGAGCAATTTTTTCTACCAAAAATTGTTGATAGTTTCATTGGTTTCAATTTTTCTGCTTTAGTTAAAAATGTGGGAATTAATTCCATTCCAGTTGATGGTTACATTAAAGTTAGCCATTGGCCAGATCAAAGCTCAGAAGTTTACAAGCTTTATCCAGATATGGTTTTAGCTGGCGGCAAAAGATTAGTAAGAGCGATGTCGGAAGCAGATCTCTTAGAATTAGAAAAGATGGAAGCTTCTAAAGATGTGCAAGTTGCTGCAGGTAATGATTATGCGGCAGCTAAAGAAAAATTTATTAATGAAAAATTACGTTCCAAATTTTTTTATAAAAAAAGCTTTTTGATTGGGGCATATGATTTAGAATTAAAAGTTGGTGATGATATTTTGCAAAAAAGAGTCATTGCTCTTCCTTTTTCTATTCTTTTCATTTCGATAATTCTACCTTTTTTATATTGGATATTTAACTTTCTCAGTAAATCTTTGAAAAAAAAGCCTGTTGACTCAAAGAGTTAGCTTGAGTTATTCTTAAATAATCTATGAATCGTAAGAAGTATTTTTTTCTAGCATCTTTCTTTTTATTAGCTTTTTTTGTAGCAAAAAGATATGTGGTTTTTTCTGGAGAATTTACTAATACTTCCGCTACTCTTAGCAACGCTAGACTTTCTTTTAAAGGAGCTTTGCAAGGAACTCAGACTATTGGTTCCTCATTGGTAACCATTGATACTGCCAATTACTCTTCTGAATCGGTTTTGCAGTTACAAAATCGTGATAATGTTTTAATTAACGACAGCGTGTACACCGTAGCTACTACTATTAATGATGGTTCAGATAACACTTTCAATCTAACGACAGGAATAGATACAAGCGACGTAGCTGATGACTTGGGAGTCTATGCTAGTCAATCTGCTTCTCTCACAGTGCGTTTAACCACGATCAGTGCTTTGACAGGCGGTGATTTTCGTATTTTAGTTCCAGCTGTAGCTGCTGATGGAACTGATCATGACGGTTATCCAGATGCCGGTGGTTTTGATTTTGGTAAAGCTGGCGATACCACAGCTTCAGTGGCTTGTCCCACAACTGCTTCCTATGGCACTTGGACTCCTACTGACACCACGGCTCAAAGTTCTTTAGAAACAGTTAATGGTATTAAATATCATGTTTTCAAATGCGCTTACAGTGGCGCTGGTGCTATAGGCACTGCTTTTGATGGAAGTGGAGCCGATGAACCTTTTATAATCTCTAATTTAATCAATCCATCTCCAAAAATGGGTGCTTCTAATCACACTTTGGGTCAGGCTGATACTTATTCAGTTATTATTCAACATCGTGATTCAGCAGGTACAGTGATTGATCAAACTGTTACTAAGGTTGGAGTGGTTGATGCAGTCAAGGTTTCAGCTTCCATAGCTCCTCAATTAACTTTCACGGTTGCTGGTTTAGCAGCAGCTACTTCTGTTTGTGGAATTTCTACTGATGTAACTACAACAGCTTTAGCTGTTCCTTTTGGTGACTTAGTGATCGGATCATTTACTGATGCCGCTCAGAGATTAACTGTATCGACCAATGCAATTAGTGGTTATTCGGTCACAGCAGCTGAAAATGACCAGCTTGGTCGCGAAGCTAATACTTGTGCTACTGATGGTTCTGGAAGTATTACTTGTATTGTTGATACCAGTGTTACTGGAGCAAGTCATACAACCTCAGCCGATTGGACTGATGGCTCTACTTATCCTGGATTTGGATACAGTTTGCATCCAGTTGCTACTGGAGTGACATTTACACCAGCTTTTACTTATGATGAAAGTACAAGAACTTTTTCCGCCAAACAATTTGCTGATATGGCTGCTGCTGAGCCAGTACAAGCTCTTTTTGGTAGATCAACTGTCACAGCAGGTGACATAGTTGATGTTTGCTATCGCATTGCTCCAGCTGCAACTAACGCTGCAGGAAATTATGAAAACTATCTAGTTTATACAGCTTCGGCTACTTTTTAGGGTTTAAAAGAATATGAAAATTATCTGCCCAGCTAAAAAAAATACTCTTCTTTTTTTTGTTTTATTTTTTGTTTTTGCCTTTTTTGATAAAGCAATGGCTGCTTCATCCATGTCTTTGACTGCTACTCCAGTACGTTTGGGTGATGATTTTAGCATTAGCCTATCTCCAGGAGAAAAGAAGCAAGTTCAAGTTAAAGTTCGCAATGGTGCAATTGACCCAGTAGTTTTAGAAAGTGGTGTTCTTGACTTTGTAGTGGCCAGTGATGGCTCTACTCCAATAGCTGTTGATAAATCTCAGGCAAATAATCGCTGGAGTTTAGCTTCTTGGCTAACTTTAGTTCCAGCAGAGCACAAATTATCTAGTGAAGAGCTAGCTACAGTCAATGTTCTCATTGAAGTGCCAAAAGATGCTTTGCCAGGTGGTCATTATGCAATGATTTATCATCGTCCAATTAATGCTAGTACAGATTCTGTATCTGGATCTGGTATTTCTCAAAGAGTGGGAACCCTGCTTTATGTCACAGTCAAGGGTCCTGTGAATGAAAGTGCTTCTATCTCTAGTTTTGATTGGCCAAAATTTCTTGAAAATGGTCCAGTTAATTTTTCTTTAAATATAAACAATCAGTCTGATATTCACATCAATACTAAACCAGTACTCAAAATCTATAATCTATTTGGCAAGCAAGTGGCTAATATTGAAGTAGAAGCAAAGAATATTTTTCCAAAAAGTGAAAGAAGCTTCTCTGGAAAATGGGATAAAGTTTGGGGCTTAGGCTATTATAAGGCTGTGGTTGAGGCAGCTTATGGTAGTCAAGGTAAAGTTATGACGACTACTGCTGGTTTATTTTTAATTCCTGTCAAGATAATTCTACTAATCTTAATTTTGACTCTTATTATTACAATTCTAGTTCTCTCTATCAAGAAACGTAAAGAGTCTAAAATAATCCCTTCTGCCAATGATTTGCAGATAAATTCAAAAACAAATGATGAAGCATCTGATGACTCAGAGAAAAAAGAGTAAATTTTTCTCGTTTTTTTTCTTTTTAGCTATTCTATTTTTCTTTGCCAAATCCTCTGTTCTGGCTAGTGATGTGAGTATAAAAGCCACTATGCCAGACATTCTACCTCCATCTGTACCAATTTTGATTGAGCCTTCTGACGGGTCTTTATTAGCTGAGAATAAACCATCTTTTAAATGGTATGAATCTAGTGATAATGTTGGACTGTTTTATTATTCTTTTTATTTGGATGGAAATATTTTATATAACAATATTCCCTTGGTTAGCACTGCAAATGAACATTATTCGCTAAATTATGATGTGATTAATGGGGTTTACACTTTAACTCCAAAAGATACCATTCTTGATGGAAATCATACTTGGAAAATAGCTGTTGCTGACTATGCCAATTTGACTGCAGCCTCAGATACTTGGAGTTTCACAATTGATACTTTGGCTCCAACCTTTATACTTAAAAAAATTGGTGATACAGCAGTAGATATTTCATCGGCAAATCCAGGAAGTGTTCCAAGTGATCCTATTATTATTTTTGCTAATGATGCTACAGCCAATGAACCTCTACTTATTGCTGCTGGTGAAGCAAATAGTGAAGTTCGTCTGACGGTTCTTTTTCCAGATGATCCGACACAAAATTTTACAAAAAATGTTGATGGTAATGGTTATTATGAGCTTAAGCTTGGAATTTTACCAAGAGATACTGATATTAGGTTAGATTTTATCATTTTAGATTCTGCTGGGCACATCAGTATTTTGGAAAAAGTTTATTTTCGAATTTCACTGCAATATTGGCCAACAGCTTCTCCTACTCCAACTGCAACTTCCACGACTAGTCCCAGTCCTAGTCCTTCGCCTACCCTAACCAAGACTCTTTCTCCTAAGCCAAGTACAACTAAAACTCTAACTCCCACCATTAACCCAACTATTACCATAAGTCCAAGTCCATCTGCTACTCCAAGTGGAATTATTCCAATTATTCCTCCTAGGGAAATTATTCACAATGTCAGCAATGATATTGTTGAAGCATTGCCTGAATCGACTGCTAGTTATATTAGAGAGTTTTTTAATTCAGACTTATGGAAAAGCTTATCTCTATTTTTTGCTTTTCTACTTTTACTTTTATTTTATT
>CAJBWJ010000002.1 GCA_903959355.1 uncultured bacterium | reverse complement strand
TATATTTTTTCAAATTTTTACTATTTATCAAAAAACGAGTCTGACCATCCAAGTAAGGAAAAAATTTAACAACAGAATTTGAATCATTTTTCTTCAATAAAAAATCAGCAATCATAGAAGCAGAGGCAAAAAAACAAGTCAACAGGGCCACGCAAATAAAATAATTTTTAAAATTTATCTTCTTATGAATATTTTCCAAAGCGGAGTCTTCACTTTGTAAAATTATTGCCAAAAATACTAAAGTTAAAGAAAAAATAACGAAAAAATTCCAATCAAAATCAAGCAAAGCATTACTTATTGAGGCTAACACTGCAAGATAAAGAAATTTATTTAATGATTCCTTATCTTTTGTCATCACCAAGAAACTTTTATAAAAAAGGTAAATGATAAAAAAGATAAAAAATCCTCCAGCAAAAAGGCCAGATTCAGCTAAATTGTGTAAAAAAATATTATGAGCATAAGATGTTGACTGATATTTTTCACTTGGAAAATGACGACTAGCAAAATTGAAGTTTTTAAGTCCAGAACCGAAGTAAGGGTTTTCTTTAAAGATTAAGATTGCTTTCTTCCAATAAATAAAGCGATCATTTTGTATAAAAGATTTGCAAACATCTTTTTTGGAAAAAACTAAAGGACAAAGACTTTCGCCTTTTTGATTCAAAGGAGTTGACAAGAACATGAAAACTGAGCCAATTGAAAGAAAAGCAAGAATAAATCCTTTGACTATAACTTGACCAAATCCATCTTTTCCAACACTCAAAAAAGCTTTTTTGTTAATAAAAAATATTAAAATAAGCTGCAGTAAAGAAATGAGCAGAGCTAATCTTCCCAAACTAAAAATAACAAGGAGATAAGAAGAAATTAAAAGAACTATAGCTAAAAATTTACTTGCTTTTTTTGAAAACCAATCCTCATCTTTGGAAAACAAAAATTGCCACCAAAAAATTGGTACAACTAGAAGTAAAAAAGCCACGTAATGATTGTGACCATAGCTTCTAACAATAAGATTCATGCCTGGAAATAAATTTTCAGGCAAAGAAAAAAAAGTAAGAAATAGAACTAAACAATTCAATATTAAAACAACAATAGATAAATAATGGAAAAATAAGCTTTTACTGAAATTTACTTTGGACAACAATCTGAAAAAGATAAAAAGTGCTAGAGATAAAATATAAAAAAATAATTTTTCAAGTGAAAGTGGCAGCTGTTTGGAAAAAAATGAACTAAAAATAAATAATAAAGACAAAACGAGTGCAAATAGCACTGATTTTGGAAGATTTCTCTTTTCTAAAAAACTACTAGAGACTAATAAAAAAACTGACCAAGCAGCAAACAAGTAGAATCTATAATCCCCCTCTATTAGAAAAAAAGACAATACAAATAATACAAAAAAACATGGATAAAATAATTTTTTAATTAAGGCTGCCATATTTTAAAAAAGCATGTAAACAAATGCACCTATTGGAGAAACTTGAGAGAAAAGAACTAGAGCTCCAAAAATAAAAAATATCACAAATGGAGGAATTAACCACCAATTCTTTTTTTTCCACAAAAATTCTAGCATTTCCTTCATTTGATTGTTTTTCCTTTTTGCTCAACTTTTCTAACTACAAATTGATCCATAACTAAATAATCAATATCTGTCTTTAAAAAACAATCTAGAGCTTCGTGAGGACGACAGATAATTGGCTCACCTCTAACATTGAATGACGTGTTAATTAAAATCGGAATTCCAGTTTTTTTATAATAAACATCTAATAAATCATAATACATTTGATTATCACTTCGACGCAAACTTTCCAAACGACCGCTTCCATCAACATGCACGACTGCCGGAACCTCTTTTTTCTTAGACTTTAAAAATGGATAAACAGTCAACATCCAACGATTCGATGGAGATAGATTATCCTTAGATTTTTTATCTAATTTGAAATAATCTTTTATCTTACTTTCAAAAATTACTGGAGCAAAAGGACGAAATAATTCTCTATTTTTAACTCTGCTATTAATTATTTCTTGCATCTCTTTTTTAGTTGCTACAGCTAAAATACTACGATTGCCAAGAGCTCTCGGGCCCCATTCCATTCTTCCTTGAAACCAAGCTACAATCTTTTGATCTATTAATTTATCTGCAATTAATTTTAAAAGTTTTGTTTTTGAAGTAATTAGTTCGTAATCTATTGCATAGTCTTTTTTATACTTATCTAAAACATTTTTTATTTGAAACCAAGAAAAATCTGGACCAAGATATGGAGAAAAGTCATTTCCCAATAATTTCTTATCTAAACGATCAAATTTATTAGCTATGTATAGAGCAGCTCCCATTGCTCCGCCAGCATCACTTGGATCAGGTGGAATAAACAAATTTTCATAAGGAGTTTTTGCCAAAATTTTGCCATTAAGCACGGAGTTTAGAGCTACTCCACCAGAGAAGCATAGGTTTGGATTTTTTTGCTTAGCGTGAACTTTATTCAATAAATTAAAAACAACTGTTTCTATTTTAAATTGAAGAGTTGCGGCCAGATTTTCATGAAAAGAAGTAATCTCTGCCTCTTTTGTTCTTGGATCACGACCAAAAAGATTAATAAATTCTTTTGAATACATTCTCTCACCATATCCAAAAGAGAAATATTTCATATCTAATTCGTAACTACCATCTCCATTAATCTTAATTAATTTAGAAAATTTGTTTAATAATTTTTTATCGACTTTGCCAAAAGCAGCTAATCCCATTACCTTATATTCGGCATCATTAGCTTCAAAACCAAGATATGTGGTAAAAGTGCTATACAGCAATCCCAATGAATTTGGAAAGTTTATTTTCTGTTGCAACTCAATATTATTGTCTTTGCCAAAACCAATGGCGGTGGTAGTCCATTCACCTACGCCATCTATCGTGACAATACTAGCATTTTCAAAATTAGATAAATAATAGCTGCTAGCAGCATGTGCCAAATGATGTTCTACAAAAAAAATATCACCAAGATAATGAACTTGCTCTTTGATGGTTCTTTTAAGATTCAAGCGATGAGTCATCCACTGAGCCATATGTTTTACAAACCTGAAATAACTCTTTGGAAAATACTCTAGATGCTGAGAAAATATTCTTTCAAGCTTTATTAATGGCTTCTCATAAAAAACAACTGAATCTAAATCTTGAGATAAAATTTGACCTTTTTGTAAGCAAAAATTAATTGCATTAATTGGAAAATTATTATCATGCTTTACGCGAGTAAATCTTTCTTCAGCTGCAGCTGCAACAATTTTTCCATCGATAATTAAACATGCTGCCGAATCAT
This sequence comes from uncultured bacterium, assembly GCA_903959355.1. Taxonomy (GTDB): domain Bacteria; phylum Patescibacteriota; class Microgenomatia; order UBA1400; family PJMF01; genus UBA1364. The sequence goes on along the minus strand of CAJBWJ010000002.1, from coordinate 4,487 downwards.
GATAGTAACAAGATATTCCAAGTATTTTCATTAATACATCTTTCTAAGATCTTCACTTTGTTGAAATTTAATAAAAGTACTATGTTTTTTATTTTTAGAACTTTCAAACAAAAAACTCTTTCCAAATAATTTTGCCAAAAAAGAGGTTGCGCCAACAATAAATATATAAATAGTTGATAAAATTAAAAAATTAAAAACATACGAGGCGTTTTTTTCTAATTTTTTCATTATTTTTTGCAATTTTTTAATCATATTGATTCTCCCTTAGAAAAGAAGTTCAAAAACAAAGTTTTTCCAGCCTTTTCTTGTCCACTAGCTCCTAAATGACGAGCTCCTATGACAGTTTCTTGTCCCCAAAAATCAGACGCATTTAGTTGATCCTCTTGGCTAGAGTAATTGTTTTCATACATAGAAATAAAATTTGAATGAGCTTTTAAAATACTGGTTAGATTCCCTTGTATCTCAGAAAAAACAGAATAAGGAATGGGGTCTAATTCATCTAATTTACTACACCCATCAATAAAAATAAACTCACACTCTAATGGAGATACTGTGGTAACTAATTTAAAATTGTATTTTTTTTCCAAATTATCCATTTCTTGTAAAAAAGCCGTAATTTTTTGCTCATTGAAAGAATATAATGACGGGAGATCATTTTCAATCCTATACCAATCTGAGGTAAAGTCTTTTCTCAGTTCACCAAAATAAAGAAAAAAGTCTCCAAGCTTGCTGCCACTCATAAAAGGTATTTTCTGATTAAGCCAACCAGCCCAGAAATAAGCGATTTTATAAGATTTGTGTCTAATTAATTTGCCATTATCTAAACTATAAAGTGGCTTTTCTACATTGTCATAAAAATCATTCCAATAAAATTGCCAAACAACCAATTTTGGCTTTAAAAATTTCACTACATCTGAAAATCTGGCTAGTTGCTGATCATTCCCAACACCGCTCATCGCCATTCTTAATAATTTATAACAAGAATGATTTTTCTCTGACAAATTTATTGCAAAATGCTCTGCATATGATTTTCCAACATTGTCCCATGGAGATTCAGTGAAAGAATCACCTAAAAATAATAGCGTCTCACATTTGCCGTAGTTCTCATTAATAAAAACTGGTTCGCTTGTTAAAAAATTATTTATTACTTCTTTTTTACAGGTTGAGTTTTTGCAATAAGACTTTCCCCAATAAATATACTTCGAATTGAAAATTCCAGTATCAACTGCCTGCGTAATAAAGCCAGGACGACACTCTTTACAGAGTAATGGCATTGCGTAATTAACTGCAATTAAAGATAAAAAAATTGAACAAATAACTAAGAAAGCAATGAAAAAAGATTTAATCCAAATATTCATATTTTTATCAAGAAAGACATGACTGGGTTCTTTATTAAATTTCATTTAATTAAAAAACATTACACTGACCTTTTAAATAATTGTCCAAATAATTGTAAATTGAAATAGCCATAGTTTCATGTCCTTTAACGCTAGGATGGCCATCTGATAAAATTTGTTGAGACCTAGCAGATCCTGGTATCGTGGAGGAAAAAACAACACTTGGATATCTCTCTCTCCACTGATTCAAAATTTTTTTTGAATTACTAGTCAAATTAGAATCTTCATAAGTGAAAAACAACACCTTTTCTTTATTTAAAGAAGCAAAGAAACTATCTAAACGATCTGTAATCATTTTATTCACTTCTGCAGGAGAGTATTCTGCTTTAATTTTTTCATTAGCCTTTTTCCAACAATAATAAAAGTCTTTTGCTAAAATAGAAGAGTTTACTTCTTTCTTTTCGCAATCTTCTATAGTTGGCATCACTATTTCGTTTAAGCGTTCAAATCCAGAAGTACCCTCAAACCAAATAATTAAATCTGGTTTATATTTGGCTCCAATATCTTGATATCTTTTAGTTATGTAAGAAACATCAAAACCAGGCATTCCCAAATTTATTATTTCAAATTTTTTAATTCCACAAGAAAAACTGACTGATTTATTGAATTTATTCAATAAATCCTCCAGCTGCTCTGTCCAGTTGTCTTTAGTGTTTACAAATTGACCATAGGTAAAAGAATCTCCCAAAGCAACTATTCTAAAAGTATCAGCTGGTTTTTCAATCGTATAGTCAAATCGATCATTAATACCATCAGCGTTGTAATTATAATTAGCTTCATAGCCCAACCAATCTGGTTTGCTTGTCACAACAACACTAGGCTCTAGTTCAAAATAATATCTAAATTCAGAATTTTTAGGAAAAATTAAATTATCTTTTTTAATAACAGTAATTTTATCTTTATTTGAAGTTTTATTAACAATTTCTCGCTGATAAAAATTAAAAAGAAAAATTGAGCCAACAATGATTTCCATTAATACTATAGAAAATAAAATTGCATTCTTTCTAAGATTTATGTTTTTTATATTAATAATTTCAATCATTAGAGTATTACAATAAAAGTTTTTATATTTTTCCAAGTGAATATAAGACTTGATTTTTATATATTTTAATTGGCATTAATTTATAACTCATGTTACGAACTTTTACCAATTGCCAATTCACCTCAGACCTATCAACAGAAATTTGATCCAAAACATATATTTTGGAACATTTTTTTAATCTAAAATCATTATCTGGAGAAAACTCTTCAAGAGAAAGAATGGCAACTTTGTCTCTTAAATAATATTTAGCAGCCAATTTATTCCATCCAGGAACAGCTAATAAACAACTGCCAGTTTTAAATGGAAACTCTCTAAAATGACCAATTGGATTGAGTCGATAATTAAAAAGATCGTAACCAATAGAAAATCTCCTGTATGGGAAAAAATAATAAATAAACTGGCTGAGTTGAATTATTATCAATAAACAAACAATTTTTTTAGAATATTTTACTTTGTTAAATGAGTCTGCAATTAGAACATAAAAAGCCATTATTATTGCTATTGAAACGCGAGTGTAAAAAAGACGGCTTCCTGTAATTTTTACTACAACTAAAAAACAAAAAAACATCAATAAGGTAGATATTAGAATTGCTTTGAAATAACTACTTTTTTTTCTATTCTTTTGCCAAAAAAATAAGATGTAAAGCAAAATTATAAAAGGCAAAAAGAGAAAATTAACTCTCTTTAGATCGAAAATAGGTAAAATACCAAAATAATTACCAAATAATTTCGCAATATTTATTAAATTTAATGTAATATTTGATTGATTAGCAAAACTAGTCGTTTGACTTATAAAGGTAGGAATAAACCAGCTAATTAAAAGTAAAAAAGTAGCAACAAATACTAGTAATCTTTTTAAAGCGTAGCCATCTCTCCTGTAAATTAAATAAGAAAGTGGCCAAATAGGAAGTAGCCAAACTATTGAATAATTAGTGAGAAAACCAAGCGCAGCAATAAAACCGAGCAAAACAAAAGATTTGAATGACTGATCTTTATTGATTTTAATCAATTGATACCAATAAAGAGAATAAAAGATAGCAATGCCAATAACCATGGCGTACATACGATGTTGCGAGGTTAAATGAATTAAATAAATATTACTTAAAAATAAAGAAAAAAAGACGTAAACAGTTTTAGATGGTATTTTTTTCTGAAAATAGAAAAAAGAAAAAATAGAAAAAGAAAACAAAATTAAAGATTGAATTAATCTGTAATAAAAAATTCCATGATCTATCCCTAAAATTTTAGTAGGTATTTCCATCAGCACGTACCATAAGGGAGGATGTGCCTTATCAGGTGCTTTCAACAGTTCTTCGGTCGAATAAATAGTATTGAAATCTATAGACAGAAGCTCGTCTTCCATTGCATCATAAGTATTATTTTCAAAATATCGAGGAATAAAAAAAGCTAAACAAAAAATGGCTAATATAAAAAAAAATGAACTTATTTTTTTAAAATTCTTTAATTGCATTTGAATATATAAGTTGGCTCCCAACCATAAAAACCATACCTCTCGGTTACATTGCCGCAAACAATCGGTATATTTGCATCCATTGTCAGAGGATCTCCAACCAACACAATACCCCAAAATGGATCTCTTTTGTAAGCTTCAAAATTAGATGAATTAATTAAATTATATTTTGGTAATGGTTTTTGCCCATCATATCCAAACCAATAATAATCAAATGTTAGATTTCGTCTGACGGTATCAATATAATTTTTGGCAATGTGATCTTGGTTTGAAAAATCTAAAAAAACAAAATTATTATTAAAATTAGAATCTTCAGGGTTTAAATTTTTTCTAAAAAAATTAACATAATTTTTGCTGACATCACCGCGATGAGTGGTTACGAGTTGAGTCTGATTGAGTTCAGCATTTTTAAAAAAAACAAAAAGACAAAATAATACAACAAAAAAAGCAGTCAAAATATTTAGCCTAATAAGTTTTAATAGAAAAACACTAATAAGAATTGTTAATGAAAGACTGGCTATAACCAGAGTTCTTGCTCCGTATATGGAGCTTTTCAAAAAAAATGAAAAAAATAAAG
>CAJBWJ010000001.1 GCA_903959355.1 uncultured bacterium | reverse complement strand
GACCACTATTTTTGCCAAGAACACCTAAAAGTGATGGGACAAATAAGAAAAATATAACCAAATAAATAAATGTTTTATTAAAAAACTTATTTAAATTAATTTTTAATTCAATGCGTTTATAACCAGCAGCTGGTTTTTTAGTTGGATCAATTTGCTTGTTTTCTGCTTGCTTTGGAATTTTTAATTCTGGTTTTTTGTCGTTCATATATTTTTCTAAACTTTCTATTTTTTTATTTAACAAAATTTAACAAATTAGTTTAAAGAGTTTAACACAAAACTGCGCCAAGCTCTGCCTGATCATTTAAAGCAATTAGAATTGGCTTTTCATCGCCAGCATCAACCATCATCATCATGCCTTGGCTTACCGCTGGACCCATTTTGCGCTCTGCCAAATTTACTACAAAAGGGAATTTTTTATTCAAAAAGTCAGTTTCGCTGTACCATTTTTTGACTCCAGAAAAAACTGTTCTCATTCCAATTTCTGGACCGAAGCTGACTTTAAATTCCAAGAGTTTTTCACTCCAGTCAGGAACTAAAACTTCAGTCACAACGCCAACGCGCATTTCGACTTTTAGAAAATCATTAAATTGAATTATTTCTGCCATAAGAGGACTTATTCTATCATTTTTTTCTCAAACAAAATTTGAGAATTTCTGGCATAACGATTGACTGCCAAAGTGATTAAATTATCTATTAATTCGCCATAAGTCATACCTGTTTCAGCCATCATCAATTTTGGATACATACTGATTTTAGTAAAACCAGGAATCGTGTTTATTTCATTAAAAACCACTTCGCCATTTTCAGTCATGAAAAAATCTACTCTGGACATACCTTCACACTGCAAAATTGCAAAAATTTTCGTCGAAATCTCTTGAATTTCCTTTTTCTTATTTGATTCAATTGGAGCCGGAATAAGCAAAGCTGCACCAGATTCATCAAGATATTTGGCATCATAAGAATAAAAACCATGCTTAGCACTTGGAATAATTTCACCGACTTCACCAGCAATTAATTCGCCTCTGTTACCAAGAACAGGACATTCTAATTCTCTGCCAGCAACTGCTTCTTCAATTAAAATTTTATGATCAACTAGAAAGGCTTCTTTAACAGCATTATTGAAAGAAATTTCATCATCAGCTCTACTAATACCAACTGAAGAACCAGAATTTGCCGGTTTGATAAAAACTGGTAAACCAAGCTTTTCCTTTACATCTATAAAAACAATTTTATTTTTCGAAAGAGCGTCAAAAGACAGATATTTGGCAACTTTAACGCCTTCAATTTCTACTAATTTTTTTGTAATTTCCTTATCCATGGAAATAGATGAAGCTAAAACATCTGGACCGACGTATGGCAAATTGAGCATCTCTAAGAAACCTTGCATTTTGCCATCTTCAGCAAAAGAACCATGCATGATTGGAAAAACAGCATCAATTGATAGAAATTGCTCTTTTCCATCAAGTAAAACTGCCTGACCTTTGCCATTTACAACTGACCAAGCAACATTTATAAAACCAGTTTCTTTGAGAGAAACTAAATTGGTGTCATCTTGATTGTTTAAAAAGTTTTTAAAGTCGCTATAAAAACGAAATGATCCATCCTTGGCCACTGCGAAAAGATGAAGATCATATTTGGCAAAATCTAAAGCAGCAATAACATTTTTGGCTGAAACTAAAGAAACTTCATGTTCAACAGATTTACCACCACAAATTAAAGCTAAATTAATTTTTGCCATAAAATCCCATCTTTATTTTTGTTTCGGCGAGAGTAGCTGCAGCTATGGTGCGAGCTTTTTCTGCACCTTCTTTGATAATTTTATCGACATAATCTTGGTTGTTTTCTAATTCCAAGCGTTTCTCTCTAATTGGAGACAGATAATTAAAAATCGCCTCCGCCAATTCAGCTTTTAAATCTCCATAACGAATACCTTGGTTTTTATAATCATTTTCATAAGCTTTTTTACGCTCAATTCCCTCAAAAATTTCTACAAAAGTCAATAAATTAGATACACCACCTTTTGGAATTTCCTGACCATTACCAGAGTCAGTTGGACAACTAGCCAATCTCTTTTTAATCATAGCTAAATCATCAGTTAGACTAATCGAGCTACCTTCTACAGACTTACTCATTTTACCTTCACCAGTTAAAGATGGCACATATTGAGTTGGAGTAGCAATGCGTTTAGTCTCTGGAAAATCAGTTCCATAAAGATCATTCATACGACGAGCAATCTCGCGAGTCACTTCGATGTGAGGTTCTTGATCTAGACCAGCTGGCACTACGCTAGCCTTGTAAGCCAAAATATCTGCCGCCATTAAAGTTGGGTAATTTAACAAAGCTAAAGTGACATTATCTGGATGTTGTTTAACCTTGTCTTTAAAAGTTGGCAAATGCTGCATTTTGGCAACTGAAACCACTGAGGAAAAAAGAAATGCCAATTCGACGTGTTCTGGCACCAAAGATTGAATGGTAACAATGGCTTTTTCTGGATCAAGTCCAGCAGCCAAATAATCCATAATAATTGCTTTAGTAGCAGTAGCTAAATTGTGTTGATCATAAGGCGTAGTAATAGTGTGAACATCTACGGCCATATAAACACAATCGTAATTAGAGTCATTCTGCAAATCAATATAACCTTTGACGGCGCCAAAATAGTTGCCTAAGTGTAGGCGACCTGTGGCTCTAGTTCCAGAAAAAACACGAATTTTCGACATAAAATATTTCCTCTTCTTATAGGGAATATCTTAGCACGAGATCAAGACAGAAAACAGCGACTTTAAATTAAAGCTCTTCAATTTTGATATTTGGCTGCATTTCTGGAGCCTCAATCAAATGTAAATATTTTTCAGTAGTGGTAATACGCTTATGACCAACTAATTGAGAAACATAAACTAGAGGAGTTCCAGCTTTAAGCTGTTCGACTACAAAGGTGTGACGCAAATCATTGACCTTGGCATCTTTGACGCCAGCTAAACGGAAATAACGATCGATGGCTGTGCGAATATTTCTAACCAAGAAAGGACGACAGGTTTTGGTTAAAAACAAAGTCTTTTCCTTGGCACGAGGACGCAATTTTAAATAATCCAAAATGGATTTTTTAGCGGCAGCATTCAAAGGAATACGACGAGCTTCACGGGAATTTTGAGCTTGGATATAGATCAATTCTCTCTCTAGATCGATATCAGTTAATTGCAAATAAGCCAATTCACTAATTCTCATACCAGTTTGAAGCAGAATTTCGACAATAGCGTGCATTCTGGCATCAGCGCGACAAGAATCACGCAAAGCGCGATATTCTAAACGAGATAAAATACGAGGAGGAGTTTGATCAAATTTTGGTTGAGAGATTTCTTGGGTTGGATTGCCTTCCACTAAACCTTCACTCACACAAAAACGGAAAAAAGCTTTGATAGAATTAATTTTTCTGGAAATAGATTTACTGGTATAGCGCTGCTTTTTAAGCAATTCTTTGAAAGCTTCTAAGTCTTCAGGCACCACTTCAGAAAGCAAGGTTTTAGATCTCTTACTAAGGAAATCAGCCAACTGCTCAATGTCTTTACTATAAGCAATTACAGTAGCATGAGCCTTACCATTGGCTCTCAAGTTCTCTGTAAACTTTGCTTGCGCATCAAGTAAGTTTGTGTGCATAATTATCTTTCAGACTAAGCTGGGGCAGATATTTTTAGATTCTCTAAATAACAAGGTCTTATAATATCATAAAGTAGGTTTATAAACAAGCGCTACAAGATGATTATGAATTATAAGAACATCATAATGGATAAAGAAAAAAACAAAAATTTACTTAACCACCCACTATTGATTAGTGTTTTTACTTGTCTTTGTTTGTTAGTAATTTTTTCCCTCAGAGAAAGTAGTAAAAAAGCCTCCATCTCTAAAGACAGCATTCAAAATTTAGAAAAAAGTGTCGAATTAATAGAAAAAGAAGTTGGCAGCGAAAATGAAAAACTAAAAAATAGCCAAGAAGAAATTTCACTCGAAAAAATTATGCGCAATGAACTTCTACTCAAGAAAGAAGGTGAAATAGTTTTGCAAATTCCAGACGAAGAACAAAACAAGGAAGAAAATAAAGACCTAGAAAATAAAAAAAATGGACCTTGGGAAGAATGGGAAAAGCTGTTGCTTAACTAATCTTTTTTGGTTGTTATGCTAATATCTTTTACATGAGCACCAATAATAGGCTCTATAGTTGCTCTAATTTCTTCATCCGCTAATGTGTCCAATACAAGAAGTGTGAACTTCGTTATATCCACATCTAAGATTGGTGGAGAAGATTCTAGATAACTGATTAGTGTATCTAACAAAAAACCCAAGCTTTGCACCGAAGTGCCTTCATTCAAAGTGATAATTACTTCTTTTTTTGACATTTTTCCTTGAACTAAATATTAGTAGTGCTAATTACATCATTTCAATAAAAAAGTTGACAAATTATTGAACAACGATTGCTGGCGTGATATTTTTAGTTACTATTAATTTTTTGTTAAAAAAAATTTAATATGTTTAAATAAGTTAAGATATGAAAAAATTAAGTCTGTTAGCTGTATTTGTTATTATCACAATAGGTATAGTTGCAACCTCAATTCACCTAGCTGACAATAAAACCTGTAATGATTGCAATATAGTTGTTTTTGATGCTGACATTTTTAGAGCTGACGGACTTGATTGCGAAAAATCACCAGAAATTACTCCTAATATTTGCGAATTCAAAAATGAATTTATAAAATTTAGTAATCATCATTCACCAACAGATTTAACTAAACCCGGGATGGCTTCTTTTTTTACTTCTAGCTATCCAAGCACTCATGGAGCGTGGAATGAATTTTACTTTATAGATAAAAATCAACCAAATATCATTAATGTTCTAAAAGATAATGGCTATAACACCATCATTAATCATCCTGAGAATAAACAAGTAATATCTAGTGGCTATGACATCCTCTTAGAGCCTTCTGCTTTGGAGCTGAATGTCCCCGACTTAATCAAAGACAAAAAGACATTTCTGTTTACTTATGAAGATAATCTTCATTATCCATATTTATCTAATGATCAAAATGAAGTAATCAGTCATCCTAATAAACCAGTTAATTTTCCAAACAACTTGAGTGAATATTACGATAGAGGAACTGAAATTATTATTAAAAATCATCAAGAAACACTGAATGGTGCTTTTGCACAGGATTATATAAAAAATAATGGAAACTCTACCAAAGGACTATACCGCCATATTGAAGAATCTTGCTGGAACGGCAATAGAGAGGCCATGCTTGTGAATAATGATTATTGTTGGAAGCTGGGGAAAGAAATTTTTGAGAAATATATTGATGAAAATAATCCAGATGATCTAAAGTTTGTTAAATACTTATATCAAGAAAGAATCAAAGAAGTAGATAAAAAAATTAGTAAAATAATTAGAGATCTCAAATCAAATAATTTATGGGATAAAACTGTTTTTGTGATTCGCTCTGATCATGGAGAAGAGTTTATGGAGCATGGAAACATAGGTCATAATAATTTATATGAAAAGGTAGCCAGAGTCCCCTTCTGGATTCATGTTCCTAATAAAGCTGAAGAAACTATCAATAATTTGACACAAACTATTGATGAGGCTCCAACAATATTAAAAGCAGTAGGAATAAAACCCCATCCACTTATGCAAGGTAGGAATCTTCTTGAGGAAAAAAACTATAAATCAGATGTTAATTTTGCCATTGCTCAAAAGAATGATGGAAGCATTTTTTCTATTAGAGAAGGTAATTACAAATTGCTTTCCATAACAAATGATTCGGAATTAGATACTACAAGGTATGAATTGTACAATTTAGAGGACGATCCTGATGAAAAGACTAATATAGTAGGAACTAATCATGAAATTAAAGAGAGATTGCTTTTGAAATATTACAGCACCATCAATCAACTACCGAAATTCAATCCTTCCAATGGATCTTTCAATAAACTTACTGACGAACAAAAAAGTGCCATTTTTAAAGATGGATATTTTTAATCAGAAAAATGAGATTAAGATCTGTTTTTTTCTATATTTTCACTTAAAACTTTAACTAAAGTAGAATTTTTCCACTCGCTGGCGTTATACATAATTCCAGAGTTTTTATCTAAAACATGCTTTAAATAATATTTGGAAGGTGGAAAGACATTTTCCAAAGACATTAATTCATTCATTGAAACCCATTTTGTTTCTCCCTCATCAGTGGAATGAATTTTTTGATCAGTGAAAACTTCAGCTCTAAATAAATATTCTACCCATACTTCTCCTCTATCCAAGTGATGATGAAAAGCCAAAACTTTGAGAGAAACATCTTGAGACTGCAAAATAACTCCAGTTTCTTCTTCTATTTCGCGAATAGCTGCCAATAAAACATCTTCGCCTTCTTCTACATGTCCACCGGGAACAATCCAAAAACCAGGAAATTTGGATTTAGTCATTGATCTTTTATGCATTAAGACTTGATCCTGAAAAACGACATAAGTTTCACAAGCAATAATTAATTGACCAACTTCATGAAGTTTTTTTGACATAATAAATCAATTATATATGTTAGTTATTGCGGAACTAGGGCCTTCCGCCTCTGCTTCAGGCATTCACCTGCTATAAGCAGGATCAGTCGAACGACTCCATACTTATTAAAGCAATGGAAAATAAAAAACCCACGACTTTCGTCGGGGTTATTCATTTTCCATTGTTGCGGAACTAGGAGTCGAACCTAGCCTGTGGGATTATGAGCCCCACGTGCACCGTACACTATCCCGCGTATGTTAGGTGACTATTGTAACAAAACAATCTGGCATTATCAAGCAACCTCATGATAAAATACTCTTCTAAGTAAATCTTATGAATACGGCGAGATAGCTCAGCTGGTTAGAGCATCGGATTCATAAACCGAAGGTCCTGAGTTCGAATCTCAGTCTCGCTACAATACAAAAAAGGGAGTCTAAAAAGACTCCCTTTTGTTTTCTAAAATACTTTCTAAACTACATCATTCCTGGCATACCGCCGCCCATACCACCTTGCATGGAAGGTTCATTTTTCTTTGGTGCATCAGCCACTAAACATTCAGTGGTTAGAATCATTGAAGCAACTGAAGCGGCATTTTCTAGAGCAGCAATAGCTACTTTAGCAGGTTCAATCACACCAGCTTTCAATAAATCTTCAAATTCATTGGTAAGAGCATTAAAGCCCCAATTGTCTTGGTTTTTAGCTTTAACCTGACCAACCACCCAGCCAGCATCTTCACCAGAATTAGTGGCTAACATACGCAGTGGAGCTTCCAAAACTGTTCTAATCAGCTCAACTCCAGCCTTCTCATCATCAGAAGTGGTTTTGATTAAATCTAAAACTTTAGAAGCTTTGATGAAGGTCACGCCACCGCCTGGGATAATGCCCTCTTCAATGGCAGCTTTGGTAGCTTCTTTGGCATCTTTGACACGCTCTTGAAGATTCTTCATCTCAATTTCGGTGGAAGCACCAACTTGAATAACAGCTACACCGCCAGTTAATTTGGCTTTGCGCTCCTGCAATTTTTCGATATCGAAGTCTGAAGTAGAGTTTTTGATTTGTTTCTCAACAGAAGCAACACGAGCACTAATATCTTTTTTACTGCCACGGCCACCAACAATCCTAGTGCTGTCTTTACTTGAACGAACACTGTCAGCTTGACCAAGATCAGTGATATTAGCCTCAGTCAGTTTACGACCAGTTTCGGCACTGATTAGATTGGCACCGGTCAAAATAGCAATGTCCTGCAACATTTCTTTACGACGGTCACCAAAACCTGGAGCTTTAACTGCCAAACATTTGAAAGTACCACGGAGTCTATTGACTACTAAAGTGGTCAGAGCTTCACCTTCAATTTCATCAGCAATGATCACTAACTCGCGACTTTCACCAACGACTGCTTCGAGCAAAGGCAAAATGTCTTTGATGTTGGCAATTTTTTGATCAGTCACCAAAATGTATGGTTTTTCACTAATTGCTTCCATATGATCAGAATCAGTCACGAAATATGGAGAAGCATAGCCTTTGTCAAATTCCATACCTTCTTTATGCTCAATGGTAATTTCCATGGTTTTGCCTTCTTCGACTTCGACCACACCATCTTTGCCAACTTTTTTAAGAGCTTCAGCAATTTTGGAACCGATAACGCTATTTTGAGCAGAAATGGTAGCAACTTTCTCCCAATCAGATTCTTTAACATCAACTGACAACTTACGAAGTTCAGCCACAACTGCTTGAACTGCTTTATCAATGCCGCGCTTCATAATCATTGGATTGGCGCCTGCAGCGACTTGTTTCATACCTTTGACAGCAATTTGTTGAGCCAAAAGAGTTGAGGTAGTCGTGCCATCACCAGCCACATCATTGGTTTTGCTAGCGGCTTCTTTGACTAGAGCAGCACCCATATTTTCAAATGGATCTTCGAGCTCAATTTCCTTGGCTACAGAAACACCATCATGAATCACGCTTGGAGAACCCCAAGAGCGATCTAAGGCGACATTGCGACCTTTTGGACCTAACGTCGTGACCACTGCATCGGCTAATTTATTGATACCAATTAACATTTTTTGTCTGGCTTGATCGCCAAAAAGAAGTTGTTTTGCTGACATTTTTATTTCCTTTTTGTTTTGCTAAATTAATTATTGATAGATTTATTAGTCGTTGATGACGGCCAAGATATCTTCAAATTTTAAGAATTGATATTCTGTGTCACCAATTTTAAATTCATTGCCACCCCATTTTTTGTAGATAACGCTGTCGCCAACTTCGACTGGAGCGCTACAAGAACAAGCAGAAATATAACAAGAATCATCTTCGCAATCACATTCTTCATCAGATTCGCACTCGCATTCGCAATCACCACCGCAACAAGATTCTTTTGATTTTTCAGTAGATTTTTTATCGACTTTTTTGTCGCTAGATTTAGTTTCTTCTTCACAACAACCACCGCAGCAACTTTCACTATCGCAAGAATCATCTTCTTCACATGAGTCACAAGAATCACAGGAATCGCAAGAATCAAAAGATTCGCAGTAGCCACCATCACAAGTACATTCAGCTTCACCGACAGCTAAGACTGTGCCGTATTGAGGCTTCTCGCTATCACTTTCTGACAAAATTATGCCAGATTTGGTTTTTTCCTCAGCCTTGGCTGGTTCAACTAGCACATAACCTTTGGTTGGTTGGATTTTTTTAACATCAATATTTTTCATCTTGAAATCTCCTTTTATTTTTAACTTATAAAAAATTTATACTGTGGCAAAAATTTAACATAAAAAGCTATTATTAGCAATAAGCATTATAGACTGCTAACTAACGCTAAAAAGTCCTTGAATGATTAATTATTGAATCTAACATATAATTTTATTCTACAAATTATTGTGACTAAAACACTGATGACAAAAACACAATTAAAAAAATTTTTACCACAAATTGTGCTTGTAATAATTGTGGGAATTGCTTTGTTTTTGCGTTTACATCAAATCGATAAATCAGTTTGGAGACAAAGTGGCTATGACGAAAGTAGAGATATGCTTGTGGCCGAGCATATTATTTCTTATGGAGAAAATGTTTCCTCAGGTCCCTTAGTGTCTGGCGGCATGAATTGGTTGAGAAATTCACCAGTTTATTATTATTTTGTTGCTTTAATCTGGTTTTTTACCAAAAATCCAATCATTTTTATGTATGTTTGGGCTCTAATAATGACAATTCCTGTTTTAATTGCTTATTTTATTGGCAAAAAAGCTAAAGACAATCTAACTGGTTTAATTTTGGCTAGTTTATTAGCTTTTAATCAACAAATGATCTACAGAAGCAGAGAATTATCTCAACCTCACCTTTTAATAATATTTGCAGTCGCTTTTGCTTGGTCAATGCTTTCTTACTTAAAAAGTAAAAAAAATCACGTTAGATATCTTCTACTATCTATAGCGTTTCTTTTTTTACCTTTGCATTTTCACTATGGAATCATAGCTTCTTTACCAATTGGCTCTTTATTAATTATTTATTAT